>CAJXCW010000094.1 GCA_913051705.1 uncultured bacterium | reverse complement strand
GGAACAATGGGCTTGATAGGCACGGGCGGCGTCTCATACGGAATGAAGACATCAGGCGGAGGAAGCGCCTCATCATCGATGATAATCTCCTCCCTCGGCGCTTCAATGATCAATTCTCCTTCGTCGATATCCTGAAGAACCGGCGCAATGCTCTGGCTCATTTCCGTCTGTGTCGCGATGGTCATCTCAGCAGACACCTCAGCATCATCCACCGGCTCAGGTATACCGATCACCGGTTTCGCCGGCGCCTCTATCGGCACTTCCGGCATTTCCGGTGCATCGGTTAAAGCCGGTGGCGGACCGAGATCAGCGTAGGTCACAATTCTGGTTGCATATTGCCGATTCATTTCCTGGATATAGTTTACACCCCAATACACACCAACCGCAATTCCATGAATAACGACTGCGAGAATCAGTGCATTTCTGGCGTATTTCTGATAAAAGAACTTAAGATCGGATTCTTTCTTCAGCGGAAAATGCTCAGCGCGAAGTATGCCTATCATAAGCCCACCTCCTCCAATTCCTCGGCTTCAAGCACCGTGATGCTGAAGCGGTCTATAGCGCCAAGCTGTAGCTCGTCCATGACGTTTACCAATTGTGCATAGGGACTCGTCCGCGCAATCTTGATCAGCGTCACGAGTTTGGAATCGCCGTCATGATTCTCAGCGTTTTCTATTTCTTTATCCTTGATGAAGGTCTGGATCTCATCAAATTCGAAAAGCTCCGGAGTCATGTCCCGGCTGATATTCCAATACACACGACCATCGTCAAGCATACGAATGATCAGCACATTGGACTCGGCAATCTCCACCTTGTCCTCTTTATCGGGCGGAATATTAAGCTCCATCGTCTGAGGCGCCCGGAACACCGTGGTCACCATGAAGAAGATGAGCAACAAAAAGGCAATATCAACCATGGGAGTCATATCAATATGGATGTTCCCTCGTTTTTTCTTGGGCTTCTTGCCTTCGATTGTTTTCTTAGAACTCGAGCGCTCTGCGCCCTGTACTGCAGCCATGCGTCATCACCTCCTCGCCAGGTCATCATTGACCGATCTTGAACTGGTCCCATCATCTTCTGCGGTTTTGGTGTCATCTTCAAAATTCGTCACCAGATTAAAACGGGTGTTGTTGGTCAACTGAAAGACATCCATGATGTCACTGATCACCCCGAATTCCGCATCCTTATGCCCTTTTATCGCAATCCGTAGTTTAGGATTGCGAATACGCGCTTCAATCAAGGCTTTTTCCAACTGTTCCAACTGGATCTTCACCTCCGGTTGCGGTTCGAGACGCCAGAAAATCAGGTTTTCAGGCTTGGGACCGACCGTCAGGATAACGACGTCCGATTCGGGCAGTTTAATAACCGAATGTGATGAGGGCAGCAGAATAGATATCGATTCCGGCTCCTTAAACACCGTGGTAGCCATAAAGAAGATGAGCAGGAGGAACGCGATATCCACCATCGGTGTCATATCGAGGTTCACATTCCCATGTTTCTTAGCCATATTGAATTCTCCTTAAACTGGAAATGTACGGCTCAGCCACGTCCGGTCAAAATCGCGATAACCTCCTGCGAGACCTCGTCCAAGGCATAGACGACCTGATCCACCTTATTGATGAAATAGTTGTACGCCACGATACCCATAATGGCTGCGGCCAGACCACCGGCCGTATTGATCAACGCCTCGGAGATACCGAGCGCGAGCTGAATGGCATCCGGCGCGCCTTCGGTGGCCATAGCGGAAAACGCACGGATCATACCGATCGTCGTACCGAGCAGACCGACCAGAGTTGCAATGGTCGCGATGGTTTGCAGCGCAATCAGGTTACGCTCCAGAAGCGGCGTTTCGAGCGCATTAGCTTCATCGAATGCTCGCCTGATTTCGGCCACCTGACGATCACTGGTCAAATTTTCATTTGTTACCGTCTGAAACCGATCCAGACCGGCGCGTAGGACATTCGCCATGGTACCTTTCTGCGTGTTGCAATGATCAATGGCCTTACTGATATCGTTCTTACGAATCGCATCCATTGTATCTCTGAGAAAGGCCACCTGCGAACGCTTGCCCTTCGCCTTGCGCAGCGACATTGTGCGTTCTATAATAAAGGTGATATCCAGCATGGTGAGCACCATAAGCAGAATAACAACATACCCTCCATCCTTGATGAAAGGAGGTAGAAAGTACTCAAATATGATGAATGAAACAACAAAACATAAAACAATGATAATCATTATAAATGCACCTGGCCGCATGTTCGTTCTCCTTAATATATTTTCGCGATTAGGTGGAAAGTGATGTCAAGTTCTAAATAAATAACTACAAAGTTAAGATGCCGGAATTTGATTCGGCGTAATACTTTCCTTCTATGGCCACCACCTTTCTAAACATGGATCTGTTGACTGTCCCGGAACCTCTGGAACAGTATGAATTAATGACATGTAAATTTAATAGGCTCAATTCCCCTGTCGTTGCTCATAGATATCACGTACCTGGCCTAATTGCTCACGTGCTTTACCATTCTTCGGATTGAGCTTCAACACCTCGTTATAATGACGAATAGCCATTGCGAGTTGCTGTGAGTTGGTGTACGATTGCGCAAGCAGCAGATGATACGATTCAGAATCGGGTTTCAATTCTATCGCTTTCTTCAGGCGTCCAATTGCACCGCCCCAGTCCTTATTAAGCACCCGGTCAAAACCGAGACGGTAATAGGCTTCATGATCATCAGGATCTATTTCCAATACCCTGTTGAACGTTATACGCGCATTGGGATAGTCCTCGAGAATCAGGTAGGCCGTCCCCAGAAATTTTACCGCCTGCAAAGTAACTTTGGGATCTTCTTCCGCTTCTTCTTTACGCAGGTCAATCGCCCGTAACAGGGCATCCCGCGCGACTTCGCCCTCACTGGATACCAGACCGGCCAGGCCCATATTTAAATAGGTGGCATACGAAGTTGTATCATGAGCGGTTTTGGCGCGGTACATATCCAGCGCAGCCGCATAGACCGGTGCACGCATCTCTTTATCTACATCGCGGGACTCTCGATAGATTTCCTGACCCAGTGTGAAGTACACATTACTGAGCTTCTTCTCGGCCGCTTCGTCTTCCTGACTTTGAATGGCCGGTTCAAGCACCTCTTTTAAGGCGGTGACTGCTTCGCCGTACTGACCTTGCTTAATATAAGACCGCCCGTAATAGGCATACGGATTCTGGTCGTTCGGATTCAGCCGGATCGCTTCTTTCAAATGCGGAATGGCGTCCACGAATTTTTCCTGATCGAAATAGACCAGCGCCAGTTGGATATGCGGTTTCTCGGAGGTGGCATCCAATTCAAGAGACTTTTTCAAATGGCCGATGCCCTCATCATACTGACCGATTTCCGCCTGCGTCTGTACCCAGCCCAGGCTGTAATACAGCATGGCGTTATCCGGATTCAGCTCCACCGCACCCTTATAGGCATTGACGGCTTCCATGTACATGCCTTCCGCCACCATACCATCGCCCATAGGCAGATAGGCTTCGGTTTTACTTGGCTCCAATTCAATGACTTTCTTATAATGCGGCACAGCCATCTTGATGCGTCTGGTCTTGTTCAGCGATTCAGCCAGCATGAAGTACGCTTCCGCGCTGGTCGGATCCAGAGCCACAAATTTTTCCAGGGGTTCAACGACCAGCGAAAATCGTTGTGCTACATACTGGATATAACCCTGCTGATACCAAGCATCTTTAATCGTAGGATCGAGATCGGACGCTTTCTTGTATGTGGCGTAGGCCTCATTCCATTGACGGGCATTGAAATGCAATTTCCCGATCTTGTAATGGATCATGGCCACATCCGGTGAATTGGGATCCATCGCCAGCGCCTGCCGTAAATTCGTAATGGCCAGTCCCCACACTTTCTGAGCAGCGTACAAATCGCCCAATCCCATTAAAAAGAGCGGGTTGTCCGGTTGTTCCGCTCGGGCCCGGTTTAAGAGGACCATGGCGCTTTTGATATCGTTCTGGGCGATGGCAAGCTGACCCTGGGCATAAAAGAAACGCGGTTCTTTTTCTTTGGTGCGTTTTAACCCTTCAGCCAGCGTCTTGGTGGCTTCCTCAAACTGCTGCTTCTCGGTCTGAAGAACGCCCAATTCATAACGGGCATCATGGTTTTTTTTCTGCTGCTTGACGGCGATCAGGAATTCGGAAAGGGCCTCATCCGTCTGACCTTTGTGTTTAAGCGCCATGCCCAGAAGATAATGGGCCTTATCGTTCTTCTTTTTATTGCTGAGCACATCGCGCAGGGTGGCGATGGTTTCGTCATAATTTCCGGCATCGTAGGCTGCCTGTGCATCTTTGAGGCTCTGTGCCATAACAGGATGACTCGCACCGATCAGCAGTAAACCGGCCAACGCCATGCAAGTGCCGACTAATCGGATATGATATGAACTTAAACGTGAAATCACCATAATTTCATCATCCTCCGCATTCTTAATTGTAAGACTAATTTGTCATTTTTATGGTACGTACCGGCATGGTAGCCGGCACAATACCCTCATTAATGGCAATCTGCTGCCCTTTCACGGCCGTCAGGAAAGTAACGTACCCGGACACCAGATTGACTGTCCTTGCCGACTCCTTAAAATAACAAAGCACCAGAGGGCGGTGAAGCGGATAGAGCTTTTTATGTACCTTCTCCTGGGTAGGCAGATAAAACGGTCCTTCCTCCGTCTCTCCGATTCTGATGGCTTTAATGTAACCGCTTTTTGTCATCATCAGCCCAGAAAGTCCGATGGCGCCGGGCTCAGCGTCAACGAGGCGCGTTAACAGCGTCATGGTGCTGCAGGGATAGGCATTAGCGCCGAATTTGGCTTTCTGAAGTATACTATCCTGAAAGATTTCATAGGTACCGGAATTTCGATCTCTGATAAGCGGCCGAATACGCTCGTTCTTGCCGCCTAATTCTTTCCAGTTGGTCACTTCGCCGGTAAAAATATCCCTTAATTGCCCTACCGTCAATTCATCAATGGGATTGTCACCATGTAAAATGACGGCAATCGCATCATAGGCGACCGTGCGGGTAACAAAACGCTGTTCTCTGCTTTCCAGCGTTTCCCGTTCCAGGGCATTCGGTTCACGGGACAACACGGCCAGGCGACTTTTGCCATTAGCCAGATCAACCAGCGCTTCCCGCGAGGTGGTACGCTTTACATCGATATAGGCCTGATTGTACACCGATTGAAATTTGATAGCGCCCTGCTCTATATATGGAAAAGCCACATCTGCGCTTGAAACGGCAAGATATCCTTTCGTCGCCGTCTCTTCACGCTCGCTGCAACCAGCAGATATGCCAACAGACAGCAAAATCATCCCGAATATTAATCGGTGGAGGTTGAAGAGCCTTTCCATGAGTCGTCCTCTAAAATCGATTGCGTTTTCTTTGATCTTCTTTCCGCAAAGTAAACAGAGGTAAAGCGGAAAACGCCAAACAGAACCAAAATGACACCAAAAGTGATGCGCAAACGGTTCGTGGGAATAAAAGCCGGCATCATCGTACCGATAAGAATCATCACGCCGGATATCACCATCAAACAGGCTACGGTAAAACCAATGAGCTGCCGAAATGAGGTAATACCGACCATGTGAATCTCAACAAAATAACCAGCAAGGCGCCCTATAAGACGCAGGCTGGTATGCGACTTGTTTTCCGGTTAGGTGTATGGTAAAATGGCGTGGATTAGTCACCCTATTATACGTACATTTGATAAAATATGTGTATCTTTTTTATTACACCCAAATTCAACCTACGATAAAGACACCCTGCGGTGTCGGCAGGAAGGCTCAATACATAAAAATCGTTTACATCTGGCATTGAAGTTTGTGTTAAAGATACAATCTACACAAAGTAAATGCTGATATGGATTTGTCAAGATAAAACGACAGCATGTGAGCATCTGGGCTTATGGGAATATAGGCTGGACTTTCGTTACCCGTATGCTTATAGGCGGCGTTTGCAACAACCCACCTATCCTACCCTTATATTATAGCGCTTGGAGCGTAACACGAGAAATCTATTCTATCCCGGAAGGAGCCGATACGACCGGCATTTTTCGACTGGATACAAATTGCACCGGGATGAACATCCAGGAGTCTACCGCCTCATTTCCCTGAGCGGCCGGTACAAATTGAGCCTGTCGGATCGCCTCCAGAGCAGACGCGTCGTAATCCGACCGTAGTGATAACACCAGATCCACCTCCATAACCTGGCCTACATCACCAATATGCGTGAGATAAATGACCATACCTTCCATTTCATCTTCTTCAAGCGTGTTCGGCGTCACAATCTCTCCGAGAGTGACCAGATACGGAGGGCGATCGAAGGCCTGGGTTTCAAACGTCCTTGGACGGGCTTGTTCTACGGTTGATGCGGAGACGAACTGCATGATGACGCCGACGAACACTGCTTTGTGTTCATTGTCCTTGTCTTGCAGATCTACCGGTCCGCTTATAACTATCGGTTTGTCGTCCGCCACTTTCTCCAAACGATTTCCAAGTAGGAACTTGCCCTGATGGTCTACGGTGATCTGCGTGGTCAACCAGTTCGATTCATCCAGCAAGGCCGGGGACACGTGTACGGTGTAATCCCCCGCTTGAATACTCAGTGTTTGAAGGGGGACGGGAGGGGCTTTACGCCAATCGGAAGAAATTTGTAAAAATCCTTCTTCAGCAGAAATCAGTTTGAACTGGACGGCTGCATACAGAGTATTCAGGCCATCATAGTATTTCGCGGTTTCACGAATAAGTTCAACCATACGGTCGCCGATATGGGAAACGGCGGCCGCATTCAAGGGCGGCAGCGCCAGGGGCAAAACGCCGGTGGACCGCGTTTCAAATACATGTACCGTGATTCGAAAATGTCGATTTGCAGCAATGAGCCCTCCATCCCAGCCTGTAAGCCGTTTGAACCGCGTGGCAAGCGGCATGATCGCTACGGCCTCAAGCGTAGAGGAGACGTCAGAGCCCCCAAAACGGTATCCTACAAGCGCAAGTAAAGGAATTCTATGGCAGTAGGCCGGGCAATATGTTGCATCACCTCATCGGTAAACCCATCCAGTGTTTTTGAGGGCAGCGGCGTAACCTATTGCCCTAAATGGGATTGAAACGCTTGTAACATTTTCAGTTCAAGCCGACATGCTTTGCAATGTTCCAGATGTTTTATCACCCAACCGGATATACGTGGAGTTAAATCATCACTGACATATAAGGGCAACTTACGGAGAATATATGCACAAATCATAATGGACAGCCTCTTACATCTGTGGTCTGTTCCTGCTCACTGATTAATGGTCGCAACGCCTTTTTCAACTGTCTACGTGCATTAAACAAATGAACGCGATCCGTAGCCTCTGAACATTTTAGAACCTGGCTGACTTCTCGACTGGACAGCCCCTGTAGATCTCGTAACGTAATGACTACCCGGTTGGCAAATGAGTTTATCATTAGTTTCTTGTAGTCTGAAAATTCTGAAGTGGGTGTGTCTACCTGTTATACGCCACAAATGTATAGATTCGTTTATTATTTGCCATTTGCTTCTCACTTCTCACATAATTCAATTAACACACCGTGGGTGCTTCTGGGATGCAGGAACGCGACACGAATACCGCCGGCGCCGATCCGGGGTTCTTCATCAATCAGCCGAAATCCCTGATCCCGCAAAACCGACAGAGCTTCTACGATGTCATCCACTTCGAAGGCCACATGATGAATACCTTCGCCCCGCTTTTCAATAAACCGGGCGATGGGACTCTCCGGTCCCGTGGGTTCCAGCAGTTCAACACCGGTATCGCCGACAGGCAAAAAAGCTACAGACACCTGATCGCTCTCCACCGTCTCCCGACCATGCAGCGATAAACCCAAACCTTCCTGATACAATCGTAACGATTCGTCCAGGCTTTTCACGGCAATACCGATATGGGCGATGCGGTTTATTTTATAGGGTAACACCGGTATCATTGGAGATCCTTATTAATTCACAGGGCGCACACGGTTTCCTGTAGTACCGCTTTTAAAACCGTTCCGGGCGTTCGTATTCGCCGAAAATGCCGCGCAGGGTATCGCAGATTTCGCCTAAGGTAGCCCGGCATCGGACGGCGTCGATGATATAGGGCATGAGGTTGGTGTCGGTCTGTGCAGCTGTCTTTAATTGATGTAATGTCTGTTGTACATCCTGCTGTTCCCGATTGGCTTTGAATGCTTTGACCCGTGCAACCTGTTTGCGTTCGATTTCGGGATCGAGGGACGGCGGTGAGGGCGGATCTTCATCCTCATCGGTAAATCGATTTACGCCGACGATCACCTGCTTTTCCTGTTCGATGGCCATCTGGTATTCGTAGGCGCTGCGGCTGATCTCTTCCTGGAAGAAACCGCGTTCGATGGCCCCCAGGGCCCCGCCCATCTCATCAATACGATCAATATAGATCCGGGCTTTTTTTTCGATTTCGTCCGTCAACGACTCGATAAAATAGGAGCCGGCGAAGGGGTCTACCGTATCGGGTACACCTGTCTCGTATGCGATGATCTGCTGGGTTCTCAAGGCGATAGTGGCCGACTCTTCCGTAGGCAGGGCCAGAGCTTCATCACGCCCGTTGGTATGCAGCGATTGCGTTCCGCCGCATACCGCCGACAGCGCCTGCATGGCCACACGAACAATGTTATTTTCCGGTTGCTGGGCCGTAAGGGTGGAACCGCCCGTCTGCGTGTGAAATCGCAGAAGCCAGGAACGAGGATTTTTCGCCCCGATACGCTCCCGCATCAAACGAGCCCATAGACGGCGCGCGGCGCGGAATTTGGCGACTTCTTCGAAAAACTGGTTGTGGGCATTGAAAAAGAAGGACAGTTGCGAAGCGAATGCGTCAGCATCGATACCAGCCGCCATGGTGGCCTCCACATACGCCAGACCGTTAGCCAGGGTAAACGCCGTTTCCTGCACCGCCGTCGCCCCGGCTTCACGGATATGATAGCCGCTGATGCTGATGGGGCTCCATTTCGGCATGGACACCGCGCAGTAGCGGATTAAATCGGTCACCAGGCGCATGGATGGCCGGGGCGGGTAAATGAAGGTGCCGCGTGCGATATATTCTTTCAATATGTCATTCTGCACGGTCCCCGCAAGCGCGTCGGGTAAGATCCCCTGTTCTTCGGCGACAGCCACATAGAAAGCAACCAGCACCGTCGCTGTTGCATTGATGGTCAACGAGGTGCTGACCGAATCCTGTGATATCTGATCGAACAGCATGCGCATATCGTCGATGGTCGAAATGGCTACACCGGTGCGGCCCACTTCTCCTTCAACGAACGGATGGTCCGAGTCATACCCGATCTGTGTGGGAAGATCAAACGCCACGGACAGACCGGTCTGTCCGTGAGACATCAAATACCGATATCGTGCGTTGGTCTCTTCGGCCGAACCGAAACCGGAATACTGCCGCATAGTCCACAGCCGCCCTCGGTACATGGTCGGTTGTACGCCGCGTGTAAACGGATAAGCCCCGGGGTATCCGATGTCTTCTATCTTATCGATACCATCCACATCCTCGGTAGTATATAATCGCTGTACAGGGATACCCGAACTGGTTTGAAACTGATCCTGACGTTCCGGAAAACGATCCAGCGTCCGTTTTAGGGTATGCGCCTCCCAGGCTTTTCGGGCTTCCTGAATACGTAGTGCTTCTGACTTCATGCTTTTTCCTGTTTCATGGCCTCTGTGGTCACACTCTGTATTTATCATAAATTGCTCTGATGAAAGTTGTCGTTTGTCGACGACGTGTCAATCTGTTTTTCATGGAACCGATTGAAGGATTCATTCATTTACATATTTAAAGTTCGCATGGTGGGAACCTGTTCTGTGTGATCTGGTGTTATGTTTTAATAGCGGCAGGTACTCGCCCATCTCCGGATCATGATTCCAGGACGGCAGAATGACAGAAAGAGAGGGCGTAGACGACAAAGAACTCGAATTCGAACGTATAGCACTGGTACATCTTGACACCATTTACAATGCAGCTTTAAGATTAACGGGGCATACATCCGATGCAGAGGACCTGGTTCAAGAGACCTTTTTAAAAGCGCATCGTTTTTTTCATCGGTATCGGGAAGACAGCAACTGTCTGGCGTGGTTATTTAGAATCATGAAGAACAGTTACATCAACTGATTTCGGCAGAAATCCAGAGAACCGGCCATGGTCTCCAATGACGGACAGGACGGTCTCGTTTTCGAGCCGAGAGATACGTCAGGTGAGCCGGATAAAGAGATGCTGGACAGGCTTCTCGATGCCGAAGTTGAGCAGGCTGTCCAGGCGTTGCCCGATGAGTTTAAAATGGTCGTACTTCTCTCCGATATAGAAGGGTTGCAATATAAGGAGATCGCAGACATATTAAGCTGTCCGATCGGTACAGTACGATCCAGATTATCACGAGGTCGGCGTTTGCTTAAGAGGCAGTTGTGGGCGTATGCCCAAGATCACGGTTTTGTTGATAAGGATGCCGTATTATGAATTGTAAGAAAGCAGAAGAAATAATAACCACGTCTATTGACGGCGAGTTGGAACCCGGGTTGGAAGAGCAGTTGACCGACCATCTTGAATCGTGCCCTCGGTGTAAGCAGGAATATGAGCAGGGGCAACATTTTAAATGGATGGTCCGTGACCACCTGAACCGTGTCCCGGCACCGGTCCATCTAAAATCGCAGATCAAGGCAGCCATACGGACTATTCACGCGCCGGTATCGTGGCGGCAACACGCGGGAGATTTCGTGGATCGGTATCCGCGCCAGATCGCCGGCGCTATGGCAGCCATGCTGCTGGTCACGTTTTCTCTGTTCACCTGGCAATATAACCAACCTCACAATCCGCCGGCGCTTGTCGTCGAGCTGGTTAAGCACCATGCCAATTGCGCTATTGAAATTACCTCCAATCAGCCGGATGAAATCAAAGGCTGGTTCAAACAGCGTGGCGTCAACCTGACGGTAGACACCCCGCCGCTGGATGCGTTCGATTATGAACTTCTGGGCGCCCATCTGTGCCAGATGCTGCATAAGGATGCGGCGTATCTCGTCTATGAGAATAACGAAAAAGAAGTGTCCATCTGTTGCATAGAAAATGTCGATATCGAACTGGATGCCCTGGATCGTATCGAATTCGGTAATGCACAGTATTATACCATCACCTATGGCGATCGCAATCTGGTGCTGTGGCAGGATGGGGAGACAATCTACTCAATCATCGGAGAGACAACGCAGGATGATCTGTTGGCAATGGCGGCGAAGACGCAAGGGATATAGAAAATACAGCGTGTGGAGTATCTAATCGAATACATTTACTATGTATTGACCCGCCGTTGGGAACTGAATTCGATGGCGGTTTTTTATAACCTGCCTGGTTTCGTTGGTTTATGTATGAAATTTTAACACGCGGATGTATACTTTCTCATACCTGTTATAGGCCCTTTGTCTTTAAGCTTTTTGCACAAATATCCTGGTTGACTGTACGATACAACATACATGGCAAAACCGTAAGAACCCTGCCTACCTCCAGGTGTAACCCCAACAAATCAGGCCGTAAACCGATTTATGGCCATCTGGCATGACCTTTGCATGGCATATTATGGCAGAGGGCAGGGCGCCGGTAGCTGCTATTGAACAAACCTGCTATCTGCTTTGATGCTATTATCAAGTTATTTAATCCAAAATATATAAAAGGATCCTCTATGCCGAAATTCAATCAATTGGGGACGTTTACCCATGCCGATGTTATAGCGGCGATTGAACGGGACGACCCCGACGTAATTACTGTATGTCCCTGTGGCCGTGTCTTTGAACGCCCCGGATCTGGCCTGGGCGATCGCCATCTGTACGCGGCTGGCTTCACACGACCATGCGCTTGTGCGGGGCAATGCGGTCCTGGGATTCGGCCACCTGGCCAGGCGCGGTGCTTTAACCGTTGACCAGGCGGTTTTTGATACCGTCTCTGTAGGTGATCAGATAACGGAGTACTCGGGTAAGCATTCGGGGATCAGAATTGAGGTTGTAGCCCCCGGACGCTAAGCTGGTTCCAACAACAGTAAATCCTGCACCCTTTCAGCCTTCACCTGCCAGGCCCAATTCCGCCGCAGCCCCCTTCATCGCCTCAATGACATTTACAATATGATCTTCTACTGAAATGTCCAGACTCTCGGCCCCTTCGGTGATGTCCTCACGGGAAACAGCCCGTGCAAAGGCAATGGCTTTCATCTTCTTCTTGACGGAACTAACTTTGACATCCAGGACGCTCTTTGAGGGCCGCACCAGCGTGACCGCCGTAATAAAGCCGACCAATTCATCTACCGCAAACAGCGTCTTGTCCATCAGACTCTTCCGTTTCAGACCGAGATAGGTCGCATGCGACTTGATGGCGTAAATGATATCCTCGGGATATCCATTCTCTTCCAATATCTTCGCCCCGCGCATAGGATGATCCTTGGGATCCGGCGTAGCTTCATAGTCAAAATCATGCAGTAACCCGACGATACTCCATTTTTCTTCATCTTCCCCATACTTTTTTGCATAATACCGCATCGCGGCTTCCACACCCAACGCATGCTTGCGCAGACTATCCGTTTTGGTATGTTCGTATAACAGATTTAATGCCTCATCACGATTCACCAATATATCCCCTTTCCCATCGCCATATTCGTAATCTTCGGCGAAAACGGTCGCCATGCGCTCAACATATTACGCATTTTATATCGCATCCGTTCGAAACGATCCCAGTAATGAAAGACCAATTTGGCAGCCTCTTCGGTCCAGTCCTCATTCTGGCTCTGATGTACCGACTGATCCAGCAGCATGACGACTTCATCGGCGACCTGTTCTTCTACCGCCCGTAACTTACGCACGGCGAATTGCCGCCCGTCTTCCTGCATCAGGGTCAGCAAACATAAGATATGGGCGGTATCCAGTTCTTGAAAGAGGTATTGCAACAAAGTTTCCCGTATCTCGACATATTTTATATCTGCATCCAGGAGGGCGCTGGTGGCCGAGAGCAGATCTGTTTTGCACGCATCCGTCACAGTATGCAGATGGATCGCACCGCCAGGGCGCGAGAGCATGATCAAAGCCACCTGGTAAAATTGGGCATGACGGGCAACCCCCCACAGGAGGGCGTTGCAGATGTGTTCATCCCGCTCCGTGGTAAGATGCCGAATCAGTTGCTCCATGGCCTCACGACCCGGCGCGCGCAGCAACTCATACAGAGTTGCCTGGCGCAAAAAGGCATCGCGGGACGCCAGTAAGGTTTCCCAGACATTTTTTTCGGTAAGGTATTGCCAGCCTACAACGGGAATAACGGCTTCGCGAACGGCATGGTCTTCTTTGACATCTGCCGCCAGGGCGGTCAGCTTATGAGGAATATGGCGTACCCGGTCATCGTGGAACAGGTCGAGACTTCGCCAGGGGCGGTGATGACCCAGCACCTGTATAGCCCCACACCGTAACGGGACGGGCGCGCCAGCCTTTTCCGCCATATCCATGAGCCGGTCAATGGCCGAGGGGTCCAGCGTCATCTGACGTAGCTTTTGAACTGCTGCCTTCTGGGCTTCGTTGCCGGCTTCCGTAGCGGTTACGGTATGCAACAGATGGTCGAGCGTATTTTGACCCGATGCCATATCGACATCACTCTCCACAAACGCGATTCTTGCCCTGTCGTTTGGCCATATACATATAATCTTCAGCCGCTTTCAGAAAGGTCTCGTCATCCGGATACGACCGCAAATCGATAGACGCGACACCGAAACTCATGGTGATCGGCCCAAGCTGTCCTTCAAACGACATCTGCTCCACTTCGGAGCGAATACCCTCCGCCAGGACCCCGGTATCCAGATCCGTGGTCTGTGGCAACAGGATGCTGAATTCCTCACCGCCGTACCGGGCGATCACATCCGCCGGGCGGACCATGTCAGAAATAGCTCGGGCAATCTCGGTGAGCACTTTATCACCATAGGAATGCCCGTGTGTATCATTTAATATGTTAAATCCGTCGATATCGCCAATGATCAACGACAGGGGTTGCTGTTGCTGTATGGCCTCAATATAGATACGCTTCAAGGCATTCTGAAAGAAACCGTGGTTGTATAGACCGGTGAGGCCGTCTTTGACGAGCATGCTTTTTACAAGCAACGTATTCTTCACGCGTAACCGGATGATCTGCAGCTTATCCGGATTTAAATCGCCCTTGAATATATAGTCATCGGCCCCTTCCTCCAACCCCTCGCGTTCTTGATTCGGATCGATGGTCAGGTAGATATAAGGTGGCATATTCTCGCCTTCGCGTTCCTTCATACGGGCGATCACCTCACGTCCATCCATATGGGGCATGATAATATCCATTAAGATCAACTCCGGCCGTCTTTGCCGTAATTGCCGGATCCCCTCCTCCCCACTTTCCACCGTAATGACATTATGACCGTCACGGGACATTATTTTCTTTAAAACGATCCGTGCGCTTTGTTCATCATCTACGACCAGTATGTTGGCCTTGTCCATGCGGCGCTCCCTCTAAATGCGACAGGTGGGCAGGTGGGTAAAAGAGTTATCTTGCCTACTTGCCCACCTGCTCACACGCTTACATGCCCACCTGCACTATACACCTGCGTAACCGGCAGCATCATGTGAAAGGATGACCCTTTGCCGAGTTCGCTCGTCAGATCAATACGCCCGCCATGGGCTTTGACGATCAGATCCGAGATCATCAACCCCAACCCCATTCCGTCACTTTGCGACCCACGATATTCCTTGAAAATCATATCCAATTCATCTTCCGCCATGCCCCGACCCGTATCGGTAATATTAATGCAAATAAACGACCGTAGTTCATCCGTTTCCGGGATCGGTTCCTCTACCAGATTTACGTCGAGGTGTATTTCACCATGGGCAGGTGTGAATTTGACCGCATTTTTCACCAGGTTATTCAAAACTTGTACCAATCTTGTCGAGTCCCCTACCAGTTCGGGAAATCCATCGTATGCATTATCCGGCGGCGTCAAGAGTTGAATGTTCTTGCGTTTGCAGAGCGGCGTACATTGGATGAAACACAGGGCCAACAGGTAATCAACCGAGACATCAGATTCTATGGTGAATTGCATCTGGCCACGTTGCAGCTTGACATAATCGAATATATCACCGATCACACGATTTAACAAGGTCTGACCTCGTTGATTGAGATACACATCCTCTTTCAGAGCCAGTAAATCCTGTTCAAAATCGGGGACCTTGCCCGATACGAGCAGCCGGTCGATCATATCCAGGGCATCCTGCAGGAAACTCTGTAGCCCAAGAGCCGGGTTCTGTAACTCATGAGCAATGATACTGAATAACTGCTTCCGGCTTTTTTCATACATCTTGCGTGCTTCCTGATGCCTTCTCTCCTCGGTAACATCTTTAATTGAAATGTTGCGACCGATTGTTTTTCCACGTGATACAAAATCTGAAAGCCGGCATTCTAAATAAAGATCCTGGACCTGGATGTCACATTTTTCAACCTGATGATCCAACGGATCAAAGGCAAGACAAGCTTGCAGGATTTCACGCCGATCGCCCTTGTATATGCCCAGCGTCTGTTCTACGAAAGCGCTGGTAGCCATCACCGTGCCGTCAAGGTCGATAATCAGGATTTCACCTACATTATTCAAGATGGTTCCCATCAGATCCTGACTGAAATCGAGTTCTTCACGCAATCGCTGAATTTCCGCTTGCTGGCTGAGGGTTTCTCTCAACGCCTCTTTTTCCGAACGGTATGAGGCCAGGAGGATATCGATTTGATCTTTCATCGCCTGATTTTCCGGGGCCAGGCAATAGGCGGACTCCCCGTGGCACTCATCTATTTCTACAAGGTGTGAAACATGCGGCTTCAGCAGAGCATCCGCTTCATCGGGGGGCACTTGCATCCTTACAGCCAAGGCAGACACCGGATGGAATATAATATGATTGCTGGCCAGGACATCCAGTGCCCGGACCACGGCCTCTGATTCAATGCGTAGTAAGGATAGCGCCTGTTGGACCATGGTACCTGTTTCTGACATTCCTCCCCTTTCAGTATGTTTGCGTGTTATGGCAGCGAACAACAAGAGCTGCTTTACGGGTATGTATAATGTTTTATCGGGCAGGCACAGGCCCTGAAGCTACGATATAGATTACCGGATCACGGCCCTGCCGTAATGGTACGGCAGGGCCTGGGCTGACGGACGGTACGACCAGGCCAGACGGGCTTTGCCTATATTTGCGCCGGAACCAGCGCTGGTATCGTCTCCGTCATATAGGATGACATTGAAACCGATCGTCTGACCGACCTCAGGTGCCTTGCCGCCCGGCATATCCGCCCAGGCAATAGCCGTTTCAATCACATATCCTCTTTCAGAAAAACTGGAAGCGAGCCGCATGCCGGGGGCCGTTTTTTCAATGATCCCCTGATTCCCATCCGCATCACGTGCGGCTCTGGCACGCCGGCTTTCTGTGGTACCGGGAAATATACCGGCTTTGAATACCGTCAACGTGTTTGTGCTTCGTCCGGACGGGTCAATACAAATCTCAACAGCGTCGGAACGCCAGTGCCCTTTAATATCGTCTGGCGCGATGTTACACACCACGATATCGTCCAGTACTTCGACGGCTACATACAGGAAATTCTGATCGTAAACAGCCCGCACGGTACCGCTGCAATCCACATCCCCCCCCGGTACCGAACCGGACCAGATGTTGGCGGAAGGAATCGGCTGTACACCTATCCCTTGCCAGTCGTTCAACCGGCCATCGATCTCCGGTGTATTCATGATGCGTGTCAACGCCATAACGGGTAATACATCAATCTGTCCGCTATCTGTGACGGCCGTGCCGGAGGAGACGGTGGCGATATGGATGGGATAGCTGCCCTGGACCGTGCCGGTAGGAACCGTAACATAAAAAGGCACCTGGACTCGGCTTTGTCCCGGAACAAGATAGCGTTCCGTTATCGGTTTTTCCTTCCACATTTCGGGGAGAGAAAGGGTGACGTCCCCATCAGCAGGTTCTTTCTGACGATTTGTTATCTCTACGAGGATAGTCTCTGTCTGACCAACGCCTATCGACACAGCCGCAGGCAACAATCCTGCGGCCCATTCGACCTGATGTTCATGTGCCCATTGTCGAAATTCCTCCACATCGGTTCGAGGAATCACCCGGATGGAAATGGGATCTGCCAGCGGAGGTGGGCCCAATACGATGGTACTATTGGCCTTCTGATCGATCCCATCTAAAAGGCTGTTTGTATGATTTTTGGGAGGGACCATCGTTTTCACAAGCAGAAACGATTCGGCGATGGTGCGGCGAGGTGGTAAGAGGGCAAAGCGATCGAACCCCTGTGACCGGAAGTTACGCAAGGCGAGTGCTTTGATTTCCGCATAACTCATAAACCGGGCAGGTGAAATGTCAGATGTCGGTATGGATACGGCACCAGGGCGGTTGGTATTGTAATAAAGTTTCAGCGGTTGCCAGGGTCTCAAAAACTCCTCGTTTATCTGTTCAGGAAAACGATTGGGGTCAGACGCGGCGGAGAACGCCTCGGTCGCCAGCCTGGCCGCTGCCTGATGCATACCGTGGGTACCCGGGCCCGGCCACATGGTAACCATGACATCCGGCCGAAGAAGACGCACGAGACGGACAAGGCGCGCCTG
>CAJXCW010000093.1 GCA_913051705.1 uncultured bacterium | reverse complement strand
CCCAGCCTGCACATAGTGATCCGTGTTCTCCGGTTGCGGAAACGTCCGTTGAGCCGGGGCATAGACAAAATCTGTGGAGATGAATACGAACTGCCGTGCACGATGCCGGAAGAGTTCGATATCCTGCCGGATGTCCGGCACATCGTAACAGATGCAGTCGACGACCAGATCCCATACTATTTCCTCTCCAGCCACGATGGTAGTCAAGGCTTCGTAGTCATGCCGATCGGAGATGAGCGGGTTTACGCCCTCAGGCAAAGGTCGTTTTCCACGTGTGATGGTCCAAACGTCGTGCCCACCACCAAGGGCCGCCTGGGCTAAGGTTCCGCTGACATGTCCGCTACCACCGATAATAAGAAGATTCATAAGGTTGTCCTTATACATAATAATGCTGAAGTGGCTCAGTTATACTACAACCTCGAAATTCGCCAAATCCCGGGCATAATCAAGACAGGCGGCGATCTGCTCTCTTGTGAGGTCAGGATATTCCACCATGATTTTTTCGTCGAATATTCCCCAGCCAGGATCCCCAGGATCAGCCCTACAGGAATACGTGTGCCTTTTATGCACGGCTTTCCTCGAAAAAAATCAGGGTGACTTGTAATATGCTCTTCTCATTGGACGGTCATATTCTACTCCTCATACAATAATGGATCTCAAGAGTTGAACGATTTATATCCTCTGTTCCCATTCATCAAGCAGGGCCAGGCTGACCCCGGCGCCGCCGCACACGATGACCATAACCGGATCACGACCGATCAGCGGATCTGCCCGGTTGTAGACGGCGGCCAGCGCCGCACCGCACGCCGGTTCGACCAGAATGCGGTGGTCGTCGATGAACCGCTTGCAGGCGTCGAGCGCCTCCCGGTCCGAGACGACCAACGGGGTAATCGGATGCTTCTCCGCACACACCATCGCCTGCGGCGTTACCTGAAGGGCCCCCAGCGTCGTGGCGATGGAGTCGATACGGTCGAGCGTGATCAACTCGCCGGCTTTGATCGAACCAGCGAACGATGCGGCGCCTTCGGTTTCTACTGTTACTACAGGCACATCGGTCCAGCCGACGCGCTCCATCCCTTCGATCACACCGCAGAGCAGTCCGGCGCCGCCGACCGCCACCACGATGGCGCCTGGTTTGGGGCCGACGACATACATCTCTTCTATCATGGACGCATGACCCTGCCAGATCAGCGGATCATCGAAGGGGTGGATATAGGCGGCATCCTGCTCTGCCGCCAGTTCAAGCGCATGCTTGTGGGCATAAGCCCAGGAAGCGCCATGCTCAATGACCGTAGCTTCCTCCCGGCGCAGCAAACCACGCATCCACTCGGGGGTGGACTCCGGTACAACAACCGTGACGGGGACGCCCAACTTGCGACCCGAATACGCGGCCGCATACCCGGCATTACCCCCGGAAGAGGAGACCAGGCAGGCAGCGCCTTCCAGACATTTGGTCTGACAGAGATGGCCGACACCCCGCATTTTAAACGAGCCGACCGGCTGAAAGGCATCCATCTTCATGAGTACAGGCGCCCCAAGTGCCTCACTAAGCGGCTGTGAGGGCCATATGGGGGTTTCGATGTGTAACGGGATTGGTTTCATATCAGGCTCCAGCGACCGCAACGCAGTTCATAATGGCTGATCCCTGAAGGCCCCAACAAGCGCTACGCAGTTCATAATTTATAATTCAAAAATTGTTTTACTGCCGATTATTCCCAATATATACCCTGGTATGTGTGATATAATTGGTCCAGAACGGCTGATGGCCCGTGCTGATCCGAGGGATGCCCTTGATCCATGGCTTGCGTAGCTCTGCTTTGACGCCGTGGTACAGAAAGACGCCGCCTGCTTCTTCGACCAGAATCTGCTCCGCCTGGGCGTAGAGTTCAAGACGCCGGTCCGGATCGATCTCGGTATCGGCCTGTTCAAGCAAAGTGTCGAAGGACGGACTAACCCAGTCATGCCGTCCGTAGCCGACCGGCTGGGAATGCCACACCATCGACAGCAGGTTGTGCGGATCCGGATAGTCAGACTGAAATCCACTCAGGCCGAAGGGGATCTGATGCTTATAGAGGTAGGCCATATAGCTTGAGCCGTCCAACGTGGTAATGTTCACATCGATATTGAGGTGCGTCTTGAGCATCCCCTGAATGGCCTCGGTAATACGTCGCGTCGTCTGCGCATTGCCGCTGATCCAAAGTTCCGTCTTCGGAAATCCCCGGCCGTTCGGGTACCCCGCTTCCGCAAGCAGCCGGCGAGCCTGCGCAGGATCGAACACCTGCAGCGCTTTGAAACGGTCCCCATTATAGCCGGGAAAGTTGAGCGGCAACATCGAATAGGCCGGTGTGGCCAGGCCCTGCATCACGACCCGACAGAGGACATCCCGATCAATCGCATGCGCCAACGCCTGCCGGACCTTCCGGTTGTCGAAGGGCGGTTTCTTGGTCTGAAACAACAGATACCCGGTGCTCTGATGCGGCCAGGTATACATTTCCGTTCGGAGCGCAGCATCTGATTGCACACGCGGCAGATCCGCCGGGGTAACGGCGGCCATATCGACTTCGTTGTTCTCGTACGGAAAGATCCCAACGCTTGTGCCGGTGATAAACTCGATGATCACCTTTTCCAGTCGGGCTCTGTATCGGCCGGTGTAGTTGGGATCAAGGACGAAGACCTGTCGCCGACCGGTCGTCCATTCATCGAGTTTGAAGGCGAAATTACTGACGCAATAACCGTCCTCGGTCCATTTACTGCCGTATTTTTCAAATTGCCATCTGGGAATAGGCGAGGCGGAGATAAAAGAAGTCAGATACGGCAGATACGGACACGGTTCTTCTGCTTCGATGACCAGCGTATGGTCATCAAGCGCCCGGACGCCTACCGCATCCCGGTCGGTGATACGCCCCTGATTAAAATCCCGTGCGCCCTTAATCTCGTAGAATAGAAACGCATAGACGTTGGCCTGTGCGGGATCGAGCAGCAGTTTGTAGGTCCATTCGAAATCATGCGCCGTCACCAGCCGGCCGTCACTCCACCGCGCATCCGGTCGCAGATGAAACGTCCAGACTCTGCCATCTTCCGTCGACGTCCATGAATCGGCTGCGCCGGGAATCAGCTGATCCTCTTCATCAAGCAACGCCAGCCGTTCGAAAATATATTGAGAGCCGCCAGTGCCGTAATTGTCGAGTGTGGCGTCCAGAGTCCTCGGTTCGCCGGACATCAGACGCAACGTCTGGGCGGACAGGGGCGCCGCATCGGAAGGAAGCAGCACCCCGACCGTATTGACGATCGCCTGCTCGGCGCTCAGATCACTACAGGCGCACATGGTCATTGTGAGGAAAACAAATAAATACATTCGATTCATGAAGGGCTCCGTATCCCCCCTTACATCGGGCGCATCGTTGTTGTGAGGCATGATGTTGTGAATCATAATAGAGAATATAACAAATTTTCTCCAGGAATAGAATAGTATTGTCATGCGTACCCGATACAAATTAATATTGACATCTTATACACTGGAAGTAGATTGCACCGATTTTGTAGGTACACCCTCTTAAAGGGATCGGATAACAGATTATTTTGCAAGGGAGATCCATCGTATGCCTCACCATCAATTAACAAAACAGCAACTCGCCTTTTTTGATACCTTCGGCTATCTGGGTTTTCCTGGTTTGCTGGCCGATCGTGTTGACGAGATTATCAGTGATTTTGAGGAGGTGTGGGATAGCCACGGCGGTGGCCATAATGGGCGGCCTCATGACGGCACAGCCCGTTCCTGCATCGTACAGTTTATCGATCTGCATGACCGGCTTTCTACACTGTTGGATGACGAACGGATTACGGGGATCGCGTCCAGTTTGTTAGGAGACGATTTTAACTACATGGGAAGCGATGGAAATTACTACGCCGGTGATACGAACTGGCACTCGGACGGCCAGCATGCGGATATCCGACATATAAAAATCGCCTTCTATCTGGACCCGATAAAACGGGATACCGGATGCCTCCGGGTGATACCGGGCAGTCATAAGTTGGGGAATGAGTATGCGGATGCCTTGCAGCAGCACATCGGCAAGAGTCAATCCGAATGGGACCTCTCCGGCGCCGACATACCTGCTGTAGCATTGGAAACCAATCCGGGCGATATCGTCTGTTTCAATCACAATACGAAACACGCCGCATTCGGCGGCAGTAAGCGGCGACGTATGTTTACCATGAATTTATGCCAGCGCTATCCAGAGCATCGCCTTGGAGAACTACGTGATTATATCGGCGGCGGTGCTCGTTTCTGGGTGGAGGAAGCCTATGGCAAAGTCATGATTCGTACTGCGGCTCCAGAGCGTATGCGCCACCTGGAGCAAGTTATGGCCAATGACGATCATCTACCGGAATTGACCCGACAGGCCAAAGAACGGATGAGTGAGCCATCGCGAGGTTAACAGGAGAACCATGTTATGAGAGCTGAAGTCAAGATGTATCAGGGTACACCAACACTCTATCTTGATGGCATGCCGAGTTTTTATAGCTGTCAGTGGATGTCTTCTGATCCTGCTGAAGGGGATTTCCTTGCTGAGGGATGCGTCCGCGCCTTTGGAGAAGCAGGGGTTCATCTGTACGCGACCGGACCGCCTGTTTTCAGAGAGAACCGGGATGAGATGTTCGACTTTGCCCCTGTAGAATTCGGCATGCGACGCGTCATGAGTGCTGATCCGGATGCTCATTTTCACCTGCGTCTGTATTTTGAGACGCCGCCCTGGTGGAACGAGGAGAATCCCGATGAATGTGAAGTCAGTTCCGAGGGTGAGCGTTTGAATCAGTCATACGCATCGAGTGTATGGCAAGATGAGGTCAATGATTATCTACGCGCCTTGATTGCGTTCTTGAAGTCGGTCGACCTGGCCGACCGGGTGATTGCCTATCAACCTATGGCAGGTATCTGCGGCGAATGGATCAAGAATTCCACGTCCATGCAGCATCGATGCGGGGATTACAGTGCCCCGATGCGCCGCCGATTCAAGGCGTGGCTCCGCGAGCGCTACAACGACAACACGAAGGCTTTCCAGACCGCCTGGAATAATCCGACAATCACTTTCGACACGGCAGAAGTTCCGTCGGCAGAGATGCAGCACACGACGACTCATGGGTTATTTCGTGATCCGGCAGTCGAACAGCAGGTCATAGATTACTACAGATGCCTGGCGGATCTCTGTGCGGCGACTTTGATCGATTTCTGCCATACCGTTAAGGTGGAAACCGGGGGGCAGGCGCTGGCCGGTGCCTTTTTCGGTTACCTGATGGATCTGGCATGGAACGACTGTTTCTTCGGATCGGAGACGGATCGCAGCGACGCGTCTACGATCCAACGCAGTGGCCATCTTGGTTTGCGTACGGTGCTTGAATCATCGGATATAGATTTTCTGGTCAGTCCCTACGGCTATGCGTTTCGTGGATTGGGCGGCGACGGGTTACCCATGCCGCCCAGTGAGTCCCTTCGTATTCACGGCAAGCTATATCTCTACGAAGAAGATTCACGTCTGCACAACCTGATGGACCCCGATGGCAGAAATTATAAGCCCGAGCACGGTCCGGCGATTCATAACCGCTGTTTCGCGCAAGCCCTGACCCACGGTCTGGGCATCTGGTGGTTCGCCGACTGGCCGGCAGGGTCGTATGAGGACCTTCCGAAGACGGAACCGGCATTTCAACCGTTGCTTGAGCGCTACCAGAAAATCGGATCGTGGGCCTTAGAACTCGATCGTAGCCCTGCCGCAGAAGTGGCCGTCCTGATTGATGATGAAAGTTTCTTCTATGAGACCATCCACAACACCATCAATCTGCCGTTGATTTTCCAGCAGCGTGTGTGGGGCTTACCGCGCTTCGGCGCACCTCACGATGTGTACTTGCTTCAGGATTTGGTCGATGGCAAGCTCCCGCCATACAAGCTCTATATATTTCTGAACCCGGTCCGGCTTGATCGGGCGCGTCGTGATGCCCTGGCACAGCAGATTCGACGGAACGGGCAGGTAGCGGTGTGGCTGTACGCTGCGGGCTATATCGAGGACGCGCCCGCTCTGGAAAATATGACGGATCTGACCGGCTTCCAATTTGGGACGGGCAAAAACGCCTGGGGGCCCATGATGCACATCAATAATTTTCAACATGAAATCACAAAAAACATCCCTCAAGATGTAATGTGGGGAACAAATAACTCGCTCGTTCCGCTTTTTCACATAGAAGATCCGGAGGCCATTGAGTTGGGTCAGGTGGTGTACTCACTCGGCCGATGTAAGCCGGGTATGGCCGTTAAGGAGTTCGACGATTGGCGGTCCATCTACATTGCGGCACCGAATGTACCTGCCCCGGTGCTTCGCGGTATTGCGAGGTATGCGGGCGTTCATCTCTACAACGAGGCGGGCGATGTGCTCTATGCTACGCCGGACTTACTCAGTGTCCATACCTTATCCGGTGGTTCCCGCGTGTTTAAGCTAAAAGAATGCGTCGAGGTGGTGCATGATCTCTACGAAGATCAAATAGTCAATCAAAACACTGATCAGTTCGAGGTGACCCTGCAGCCGGCTTCAACCGTTTTGTACTATACGGGAAGAAAACAGACCATGCCGTAACAGATCGTATCACGAAATGAAAACGGCAATCCGGTTTACGAGGGACAACAGGTTGTGAGTGCGGTGGGCAAAGCAGGCACGGCTGTCTTATGGCATGATCAGACTTGGCATAGAGGCGGCATCAACCGATCTCAGGGATGATACCGCTGGGTTCAGCAGGCGCCCTATGGCCGCCGTTTTATCGCCCGGCGTTTCTACCCGTTTGTCAACTATCATATGCCGGAAGACATACTGGCCCGCTCCAATCCAAGAAGGCAGCGTCTACTCGGTTTGCACGGAATAGGGGCATATGGTTGAGGGTGGTGACGGATAGTCTCCGCCGCCGTCTATGCTTCATTATATCTGTGGAATCCCTCTGGCTTCCACAAGATCGGATAGCCGGGTGGCCAGTCCCGGCCATCGTTGACCGCCTCGAACTCCGGGGTCATGTCACATAGCCAGTAGAACATCCGCGCTGCATCGTACCATTCCCGGAACTGGACACGGAATGTAGGGCCTTCCATTTGATATTGAGGGCTGTGATCATGGCCGAATTCAAAAGCCGGATCAATTCTCCAGTCCCGCACCGGCGGCGACATCCGCCAGTAGCAATATTTGAGCATATTACGAAGTCCGGTGGCGGTGGACCGGCTCCTTCGATGCCAGATGTTGTAGGCGGTGATAAAGATGGAGCCGGCCGGTGCAGCGGTACGGATCGCACCACGGACAAGGTCGTAATGGCCCATCATGTTCTGCGGCGAGAACAGAAAGTGTGAACCGGGCAAAACTTCCGTGGGGCCCATCTCAATCGGTGTGTCCTGAGGGTAGTAAAACACCTGGAGATGGTTGACCTCATACCCTACGCGTGAGCCACCGTCTCGGTGCCAGTTCTGGGCGTCCAGCGGATCTTCTACGCGATGGTTGGCCATCCCCGTGGGCAGCGCGAAATTTTCACCGAGCAGGGCGCGAACCGCCCCGCCTGCTTTAGGATTGAGAAGCACATGCTCGATAAATCGATCTTCTTTCAACAGACAAGTCGGGTCATTATCTTCAAGAAATTCAGTGACCCACTTATTGATGTCACCAGAGACCACGGCTTTGTACATGAGATAGCCGTTTTTACAGAATGACAGCACTTCCGCATCGGTTAACGTATGTTGTACGGTGGACGAGTCCATCATTTCCTCCAGGATATTGAACAGTATTTTACAATGTCGAGGTCACTATGAATGAAAAGCTTGTAACCCGAATCGAACAATGTATTGAGAACCGACGCGCCGGTACGCTCACCGAACAGCAGCTTCTCGATGTACTTGCCATCGTCAAAAATATGCCGGAGCAACGCCAGGATCTGCTCTATCTGCAAACCAATAATACATCTGTCGCCAGCCAGATTGTCGGTATGGCCCTTGTGCAAAACGGCGAAGTTGTGGCGGACCTGCCTGACGCGGATCAATGGCCGTACGCAACTGTATTGGATGCGATACGGGACGGTTGGCGGATAATCTCTTTCCCCAATCAGGCCTTGATGATGGACGAATCACGCGTCTACGGACTTGGATGTGAATTCGTGCTTGAGAAATGGTCCTGCCTATAATGATAGTATCCCGACAGGCCTTATGCCACTATCCCTCCGGCGACCACCGTGTTTCGGGTTTCTCAGGGGTTCGTCGGCGACGTGATCACCATAACGACCATCTGATCGATGCCCGTGTTTTCGATACCGTGTTCACACCAGGGTGCCAGATAGATGAAATCGCCTTTTTTGATCGGGCGTGGTCCCTTGGTGAAGTGCATAATACCCGCTCCCTCCATCACGGCATACACTTCTTCAGGCTCATGGGAACCGAATGCGACGGTGCCTTGCGGCGGCACATACAACATGGTGACACCCACATTACGCGATGGTGCGTTCGGGTTGGTCGGATGTACCACGCGGATGGCCGGTGCCTCGCACGGTTCGAATAGGATCGGCAGTCCGTCCTGCACCGTGACAATCATGGGATCCGGGGGTACATCAGGCTTAGGAATGATCGGGTCTGGTGCTTCGTGTGCGTACCCGGCGTAGCGTTGATATTTTGCCATCGTTCTGTTGCTCCTTTCATACATCAGTTTCTATTCATCATCCCCGGGCTGGGCATCGGAAGCGGTGTCCCAGCTTGCAATGGGTGCCTGCAGACCATCTTCGATCCACAGGAACCGACCGGAAACCTCGGCACTTTCCTCTCCCATCAGCTTGAGTATCAGATCTGCGGCCTTGCCGGGCGGGTCACCGCCGGTTTCATCCACCCGCTGCACCCAGGCCCGATAGCCATCCGCTTCCGGTCCCAGCAGGTTCGCCCCGTCCCGGATGGCCGCCCACATTTCGGTTTTTACATCACCGGGATGGATGACATTGGCCGTCACGCCCGTGTTGATGAGTTCAGCGGCCAGATGCCGGGTGAATTGATTCAACGCAACTTTGCTCGTTCCATACGCGCTGTTCAGGGGGCCGGGCGGATGGAGCGCAGCAGCGGAGGTGACGTTGACGATGCGACCCCATCCCGCTTCAATCATACCCGCCATAAATGCCCGGCACATGAGATACGGCGCCACGGTGTTAATGGTCAGCGTCTCGATCCAGCGCACCGGATCACTGTCCTTGATCATCTGTATGGGGCCGAACACGCCGGCGGTGTTGATGAGCATATCTGTTCGTCCCAAACGATCTTCTACATTTTTCCGGACCAATTCAACGCCAGTCTGCGTGCTGACATCAGCCGGTATGACACAGGCAATGCCCCCGTTTTCGGCAATCAGCCGCTCTGTCTCCTGAAGCTGGTCTGTACTCCGGGCGACCAGAGCGACCTGCGCGCCGCATGCCGCCAGACTTCGGGCGATCTCCCGGCCAACACCACGACCAGCGCCGGTCACGACCGCTATTTTCCCTGTCAGTTTCTGGGTCATGTCCTATCCTTTCTCTCCGGCCCGTGTTTCGCACCGGAAAATCTCGCGCAGTTCACCGAAATCTACCAGACCGTCTTCCCGAAACTCCATAAACGGTCCCATGACCTCTGCCCAGCGATCATGAATTTCAGAATGCCATAAACGGTCCCAGGCCGCTTCATCTGTAATTTCAGAAAACAGAAATAATACCGGGTCCTGTTCAAACGTGGTGATCGTGGCGATGCCACTCCGTTCGATCTCTTCGACCAGCTCAGGCCATATTTCATTATGGTTACGGGTATATTCAGCCAAAGCCCCAGGTTTCAAACGCATGGTAAAAGCGCGGCGTATCATGATGGTCGTCCTTTCATAGTTGTTTTTATTCGAAAAAGTCTTCATCGCCCTCAGGCAGGTACGGCCTGGCCGCTTCCTCAATGAAATCAACGCCCAGCCCCGGCGTGTCCCAGACCTCAACGAATCCATCTTTGACAATCGGATCGGGAAGACCCGTGACAATATCATACCACCAATCCGGGTTATTTCCTGGATACTCAAAGGCGATATAATTCTGAGGCAGTGTCGCCGCCATCTGAACGTGGGCTGCCAGACCGATAAGACCGTCAATGACGCCATGTGGCGCCATGAGAATGCCATGGAGATCCGCATACTCCGCTATCCATTTCAACTCGGCAATACCGCCGACATCGGCAGGGTCCGGGCCAACGATATTCACGGCCTGTTTTTCAAATAGTTCTTTGAAATGCTGTCGTAGGTAAATCTGCTCACCGGTGTGTATGGGCGTGGAGGTGTTCTCAGTGACCTGCCGATAGAGGTCGGCCATGACGTAAGGTGTGTAGTCGCCTGTGATCATATCTTCCAACCACATGAGGTTCAAAGGCTCTACAGCTTTAGCCAGCCGGAGGGCATCAGGCACCATCATCCCCGGTCCGCAATCCAGAGCCAGCCCGACTTCGTCCCCCAGAACCTCTTTCATGGCCTCGGCGCAGGCGATGATATGCTTCAAACCCTTCTCAGTCATGAGTCCGCGATTGGGATGTGCGCCGCCCGTGGCCGCGTCGCCGTAAAAAAAGTCGGGGACATCATGGGGCATCTGACTATGAAAACCAATGCCTCGTTTAATGATGGTAAACCCTTCCTCCATATTTTTCGTCTGCAGGACATTGTCGGCGTAGGCTTCAGGCGAGCTGTCCTTCATGGGAAACGGCGCCGCCGTGTTGTAGACCCGCACCTTGTCGCGGATCTTTCCGCCAAGCAGTTTGTACACGGGCACCCCTGCGGCCTTACCGGCAATGTCCCACAAGGCCATCTCAATGGCGCTGACAGCACTTCCCCAGGGTTTAAAGCCTCCCATCCGGCGGATGCCTAACATTACCCGTTCCACATCGGTAGGGTCCTTACCCAGAATAAGATCCCGGTAAAACATCACGTGCGGCTTCAGGTACGGCTTTGAGGCTTCCGCCTCTCCATAACCGCTGATACCCTCATCAGTGACGATTCGTACCACGGGATTCTGGCCGATTACTGCGCATTTTAAATCTGTGATTTTCATTTACCGATCCCTTTCTTTACTTGAGAGTATCTATCAATTTTTCTTTGCCTGTATAATACAGGGTGGTTGATGCAGGCGACAACTCTACGTTGAACGCCGTTACATTACGGGCTAAGATCTGTTCGTTGTACAGGTCGTAGACGACTTCGACCTGGTTGGGCAGATTAAACGTACGGATTCCACCGGATACGGTGTGCACGCTGAGCAGATCCGGCGTGGCATACAAAACATCTTCATCTTCATTATACAGATGCACGCCGGCAAACCGGGCGATACCCCGAAGCACCGGGGGAGGCAGATCCGGCGAGGCCATGTAGACCGACGGCGTGGGCATGGGTGATCACCTGGGCGAAGTTACGCTGGTACACGGCTATAGAATTTTCGACGCTTTGGTTACGGCCACCCGGATCGAAATTATTGTGCATCAGTGTGTCTTCTTCCATAAAATAATTCTTCCCATGCACCCGCAGTGATTCTGCCGGTTACATAGGCAGGCCGTCACCGCCCAGACCTCGAAAACCATAGCTGTACGGACTGACGAAAAAGTCGATGTCCGGAGAATGCATCACGCGATGCAGGCCCAGATGGCCGCTGCGCTGCATCGTGGAGACTTCGGCGTTTTCAACCGTACCGGTTCCAGCGAAAAAGACCATGTTCCAGGCTAATTCCAATATATAGCCGAAGAATCCACCGATCAGCTTTTCACCGTTGGTGATTTTGCGGATCGTTTGACAGAATTCGACCAGATCATCCCCACACAGTTCTGCGAAGCAGGTGTAGAAATCAATCGTCTTTCGTTCCAGACGAGGATCACGGAAGGAATGCCCCGTGGTTGTGCTGGATTGTTCCTCGCGGGAGGGTATGTCTGCGGAATCGAAGGTGGCAGATGGATCGGACCAGGCCATCTGGAATGCGCTCTGATTCTCTTTGTACCGTTTCCTCAGCCAGGAGCGGAAGTGGCGCCGCATGGGCGCACTATAATCCATCGTCTCCGGCAACATGCAGGACATATCCTTGATCCACTCACCGGATGAACCTGCACCTACCTGGAATGCGACCACCCGGTCATAGAGCCCTACGGCTTTAAGGTGGTCTATAAAAGCCTCCACCAGATCATTGACCTGATTTCGCCGGACGCTCGACGCGAAGGACTGCCCCCAACGTGCGTCGTCGGACAGGATCTCGACTTCATCCGGATAGGTATTGTTCCACCAATTCTCGGGTAACCACCGTGTTTCGAAACCCATCCGGAGTAGAAAAAGGGCTTCCGGATCAACGTCGATATACCCTTGGAGGCGAGGAACGACCAGAGAAAAATCGTAAGGGCTGGGATCATCCGGGCGTGGTCCTACCCATTCCTGAGTCAAGGTGTCAACCGAATAGATATGAACCTCTGCTTCAGCGTATTTCCGGGCATACGGCTGATGCTCGTTTAATCTATCCGGATGCATACCCCCGACCAGATGACAACCGAAAAAGGCGGGCTTATCATCCAAAAAAACGGTTGGCGTCCCGTTGTGTTGCTTAAGTTGGGCTTTCATTTTTCTACTTACCTGAACCGTCTGGGGTCGGGTTCATAGCTCCTATACGGCTCCGGGATGCCGCTCTCGGCTGCATCCTCCATGACCTCGCAAAAATAATCCAGATCGGACAGCGGCGTATACAGATTCGGCGAGACGCGAACCCATTGCAGTTCGTTGCCCTCTCCCTCATAAAACCCTCTGGACGTCAGAATCTGATGTTCTTCCCACAGATAGTCCTGCATGGCGCTCGGGTCTACGTTTTTAATGCCCACAGACGCAATACAGCAACTCATTTCAGGGGCCGTCGAGGTATATACGTTGATGTTAGGATGACGTCCAAGACGCTCCGCCCAGTGATTCTTTATATACCGGAGTCGTTCTTCCTTGCGTTTTGGTCCGATCGCGTTGTGGAAGGCGACCGCCTCTCCGATGGCCAGAAACGGGGCCTCGGACTGGGTGCCTACGGACTCGTACTTGCGCATGCGCGCATTGGCGTTGGACCGGCGACTCGTGCTGGCACCGTACAACGGTTTGATTTTCTCTATATGTTCTTTGCGTATGTACAGCATCCCGGTTCCTTTGGGCGCGTACAGCCACTTATGCAGGCTTGTACCGTAATAGTCACAACCCAGATCCGAGACTTTGAAATCCAACTGGCCGAATGCGTGCGCGCCGTCCACAACTACTTCGATACCACGCTGGTGGGCCATATCACAGATCCGTTTGATGGGAAAGACCTGTCCAGTGGTGTAAGTGACATGAGACACCAGGATCACCTTCGTCTTTGGTGTCATGGCCTGCTCGTATATCTCTACGAGTTCATCCATGGATTTCGGTGGGGTTGGCACCCAGACCTGAACCAATTTGATCCCTTCTTTCTTTTCCCGGTTTTTCAGGACGCTTACCATAGAACCATAATCCTGCATCGTGGTCAGCACCTCATCACCCGGCTTCAGCGGGATGCCGTACAGGATCGTTTTGAGCGCCTCGGTGGCGTTCCGTACAATGGCAATTTCCTCGGGGCTGCTGCCGAAGAGACGGGCCAGGGATTTTTTCACCGTAGCCCGACGATCTCTTGCCTCACGGACGAACAACCCGTAAGGCCCCTGTTCCTGCTCCCTGATATACCGCACCACGGCTTCGGTGACCACGCTGGGCGTTGGACAGGTGTATCCGTTATCCAGGTGTATCAAGCCGCGATGTATGGTAAAAGACTGCTTGACTTCGGCCCATAGCGCCTCTTCGCGTGCAGCCTGCTGCGGCGTCAGACCTGCGATGGTTTCTACTGCGGCTTCAACGCCATGAAGTCCGTCGGAGCCCAGGAACGTCGCCAGGCCTGCTGCTGCGCCAGCAGTCTTGAGAAAATCACGTCGTTCCATGGTGCGGAGGCGTTCTTTGCGGCTCAGAGGTGCATCTTTTTCTAATTGCATGATGATTCTCCTGTGATTAAACCCGTGCCAGTTTTGAGACTCTGCCTACTTCTACCCATTCAGCTACGATCATATCCCCATTGCTCAGGAATCCCACGCCGTGCGCTGAGGCGAAAATACCATCCGGGAAAGAGTTCCGGGGCCCCGTGCGGAGTTTGAAAATATCCTGCATTGTTTTTCCCCAATGGCCCAGATGATGCGTCTTCCCCGTGGACTGATCAATTAGTGTCAAACGCCCGCCCATTTCAGGGATCGCCCAGAGATTGTCCTTCGCGTAGATATTGCGAGGATGAAGGAATGTGCCCGGCATCAGAGAATGAAAGACACCGTCGAGCGTAAATCGTTTGATCTGTGACGGATCATCCACAGCCACATGAAGCAGGGGTTCACCATCTACTTCAGCAATAAAGGCCCCATGCGCCCACCGGGTGTGCGCTTCGTCTTCGCCCCATCCGCCGAACCGGCTGAGCAGAATACCTTCCCCGTTGAAATGCAGAACGAAGGAGGATCCATACCCTTCAGCCAGATAGAGATCACTGTTGGGCGCCACCGATACGTTGGCCGCACCGAATTCCAGGGAATTTTCATCATAGAAAGCAGGTTTGCCGGTATGTAGTAATATCTCGCCGTCCAGCGTACATTTATAAATACCATGCGCAATATCGACCAGGAGCAACAGTTCTTGTCCCGCCTCTTCAATCAGCGTTAATCCATGCGCCTGTCCATAAAATTGTTCGCCCCAGGAAAAGAGATATCGGCCCTCTGGATCGAATACCACAATTGTGTCTTTGGTAGGGCTGGCCTCACAGGAGGTATGGGCGATAAAGATCCGGTCCTGTGAATCCACCGCCACCGCATGGGTGTTTCCCCATACGATATGATCCGGCAGTTTAGCCCAGTGGTGGTCTACGGCATAACAAAAAGGGCCTGACGCCATGATTATGTCCGGCATACTAAAGATCATCCTTTCAGAGATTACACCCGTTGAATCTGACGGTTTGAGAATCTTTCCCGCAATGTAGTTGCCAGGTTTCATATGTAAAGAAAAAATAGACCTGATAAAAAAATACATGGGGAATTGGGACATGGCTAATATATTGGACCCGATTCACTACCAACAGATACCCTACAATAAACGTCTTATTCTATGTCCTTACTCTCTTCGCAACAACGTCAACGCTATGAAGAAGACGGCTATCTTATCATACCGAATCTGCTTAATGATCGAGATCTGGCGCCGGTACGCCGAGCTATTATGAGACATGTGGACCAGGAAGCGAAGCGCCTGTCTTCTGAAGGTGAAATTAAGGATCTGCATGAAAGGTTACCATTTACAAGACGTCTTAAAGAGGTGTATCGGTCGTTAAATAAAAGAACCATCGGCTGGAATCAGGAAGTATTCAGCGAAGAGATTTATGATTTCGGTGTGCACCGGGCCATTCTGGATGTCTCCGAAGTGCTGGTCGGACCGGAAATACAGTTCAACGGCGACTACTGGGTACGTACAAAGCTGCCGGGGGAAACCGTGACGACCTTCCCCTGGCATCAGGACAGCGGTTACTACGGCGATCCGACAGAATTTCATATCCTCTCTCTTTGGATACCGCTGATGGATGTGGATGAACACAACGGCTGTATGCAGGTGCTGCCCGGTAGTCATCGCTGGGGTCTGAGACCGGTGGACAGCGATGACGAAGGTCATCATATCCCGACAGAAGACATTGAGTCCCGGGGAGAGATCGTGACTCTGCCTATGAAAGCCGGTGATATCTTTGCATGCCACAACCTGACTTTTCATCGTTCTCTGATGAATCAGTCCGACGACATCCGATGGAGTATCGATCTGCGTTACATTGAAATTGGACGTCCGCTGGAATGGCTGTTCAAAGCAGGCCTTAACGGATTTATAGCTCGAAGCCATGAGCATCCGGAGACCGTAGATTCCTGGGTAGACTGGCAGGCAAAACGCAGAGCTGCCGGCGTTAAGGTATAACGAAGAACAACAGGATGGAGATAAAGATGTTGACCACACCGGAACAACGGCTATTGTATGATGAGCAGGGATTTATCATGATTCCCAGTCTATTCAGTCCGGAGGAGGTGGCCGTCCTGAAAGCCGGCATGGCTGCGCTTCACACTGATCAACGGGTTGCCGAAGCGGAAGGGCGGACCAAGGGCGGAATGGTCGTGGAGGATGCGGACACGCCCCGTCTTCAATTCGATATTCACCGAAGCGGTACGCGCTTTGATCTTCTGGCCAGGCATCCGCGTATGGCGGGTATTATGCAGGAGCTGATGGCCGTGCCGATGTATATCTATCATAGCAAACTGGCATTCAAAGCTGCCTTTACGGGTTCCGTTCAATTCTGGCATCAGGATTATGGGTATTGGATCACGGCAAAACATCCGCAGCCGCTGATGGCTTCCTGTCTGGTGATGCTCGATCCTCACACGGAAGATAACGGCTGTATGCAGGTGCTGGCCGGTTCTCATAAAGAAGGCGTCGCCGCCCACGAGCCCTGTTCGCGAGAAGCGACCGGCGATGCGCAGATACGGATTCCCGGTTCAATCATGGAAGACTACTGCAAGCAGTGGGAACGCGTGAAGTTCATCGGTGAACCGGGTGATTTTGCGGCGTGGCACAGCAACACCATGCATGCGTCGACGCACAACATATCAGAAAATTCACGACATGCCGCGATCATGGCCTATAATGCCGTCGGCAATTATGATCCGGAGCAACGAATAGCCGACGACAGCCCCTGGGGCGCCGAATGCGATACGCCCATCGTATTGTGCGCCGATGACGCGTTGACCGAATAATGATGCAACGGTAAAGTTCAAACATGCAGTGAGGATAACGTATGATTACCGATCTTGATGATTATCTTTTTGACTTACGGGGATATCTGGTTCTTCCCGGCGCATTGACGGAAGAAGAAGTGGCTGCGCTAAACGGCGGTCTTAATGAGATTCCTTCGATGAAACCTCCGGAATGGTACGGTTATGTCCATGCCCATCAATACGGGGTGACAGATGGTCTCAACTACCAGCAGATCTATGAAGCCGGTACGCCGTTCGAACAGCTTATAGATCACCCTTCATGGATCGATAAGGTGAAACATTTTGTAGGCGGAGAAGGCACGTTCGATTATAATCACGGACCCTTATTTATTGATGAGAACTTCGCTAACTTCCGGGAGCCTGGTGAAGCCATCGGCCTGCACTCCGGTGGCCATGCCGGCTCCAAGCGGAATCAATTCCGTTTCAAAGATGGCCGTTTCATGTGCGGCCAGATTAACATCCTCATCGCCTTAACGGATATCGGCCCGGGGGACGGCGGCACGATGATCATCCCCGGCAGTCATAAATCCAACTTCGAACATCCGCATATCCATAAACACAAAATGGCTGAGTACGCATCCGTGGACGGTATAGAAGAGGCGATCGAAATTTATATGAATGCCGGGGACGCTATATTGTTCGTCGATACCCTGGCACATGGATCCGCCAAACGGAGTAATGAAGGAACCAGGCGTATCATCGTCAATCGGTACGGCCCCTCCTGGGGCATATTCCGCCATGGTTACCAACCTTCGCCGGAGCTGCTGGAGCGACTGACGCCGGAACGCCGTCAGATCGTACGGCCGCTGCAACTGATACCACGAGAACCCAATCTGAAAAAGTGAGATAGGTCGTGGGATTGGGATTGTCGAGGAGACGGTGCAAGGC
>CAJXCW010000092.1 GCA_913051705.1 uncultured bacterium | reverse complement strand
ACTGGACGGCGAGAAGAAAAAGAAGAAGAAGTGAAGAACGGGAGGTGGGCAGGTAAAGCCTCCATTCATTGGCCTACTTGCTATTTTCCCCAGCAAACGCCTGGACCGTTCTCACATATCCATCCGGTACCCCGATATCGTAATGATCCCCGTAAATCTCCAGGGCATAATACGGGCGTTGCGTTGCCAGCATCGCTTGAGCGCGTGTAAACTGAATTTCTCCGTCGTCTTTTAATCCTCTGGTTTTCAATTCCGTTAAACAGTCAAAAATATCCGGCGTCATGGCATGCAGACCGAACCAGCACAAATAGGTGTCTTCAGGCAATCCGTCGATGCGTAAATGTGTCCGGGCATAAGGGATGTCCGGTTTTTCGACAATGCGGTTCACCGTATAGAGATGTTTCGCTCCGGTGCTTAAGGTACCCGAAATGGTTCCGAATAAATGCAGATCCGTTGCCGGCTTCTGAATAACGCCGGAGACAGGGGCTTGCTGTTGTGCAAACGCCTCGAGCAACTGCCGGGCGCACCGACGCGATTCGCCGCTGAGATAGACATGGTCACCCAACATAATTAACACAGGCGCCCCATCTGCCCACGCCTGCGCACATAACACGGCATCCCCATATCCATCCTGGGGGTGCTGGGTGACATACGTCATCCGCTTTTCCAACAAGGCAAGTTGGTCTGCGGCCTCTTCCAGAGCGGGTTTATCTCGGATGGCAGAGCGCAGAGCACCGGACAACCCCGAAAAATAGTCCCGGAAAACCTGATCACCACCCGGAGCGACCACAACACATATTTCTTCTATCCCGGACGCTACCGCTTCTTCTACGATTATCTGTATAGCCGGCTTTACCAGCCCATCCTGGTCTACAATAGGGAACAATTCTTTGCGCACCGCCCTGGTCACCGGAAACATGCGTGTGCCGTAGCCCGCAGCGGGGATGATGGCTCGGTGGATGGGAGGAAATTTGTTGATTTGTTGATTGGATGATTTGTTGATCGGATGATTCCTTCAGCGTTGTGTGATTGTTGATTGACTCATTGATGAACGGTAGATTTGTGTTTTTCAATCAACCAATCAACCAATCAACAAATAGTTTTTATCTCCGACGATAAACCACATGTCCGAATTCCAGCGCGCCGGGTGACGTACCGATGAACAGCTCGCCTTTAATGCCGGTTTTATTGACATAACGGACCAGCAGATGTTCCAGGTGGTCGAACATGCGTTCATTACCGGCAACGGCTACCGTACCGCCTGATCCGCCGCCGGTGATTTTGGCGCCGTAGAAACCGGCTTTAGGCCCCATACGCTTCACTTCTCTCACAATCCAGGCCGTTTCGGGTGATCCCAGGCCACATCGATGGGTGTAGCTCCAATCAGAAGCATACATAAATCGGCCCGCTGCTTCTAAAAAGGCCGGTTGACCGGTTCGGCTTGCTGCTTTGAGATGGGTGATAAATGATTCGACACGCTCATGTTCATAAATAGGATGTTCAACACGGCTGAGGACCTTGTAGGTAAAATTCGGATCGATCGATGTAACAGGGTCTGGCGTATCCTTGTAATGTTTGATAAAGGTGCGACCGCGAATTTTTTTCGGCAAGAGCGACCGGTAAGCAGTTTCGTATTCAAAACCGGGAATGTTACAGAGATACCCATTGAAAGGATCATGAGCGGCGCCTGTGGTCTGCCGCAGATGAGCCTGGATCATCGCCAGTCCCATGAAGGCCCCCACGCGGACGCTCGTATACTGCATACCGCCCACATGATGCTTTACATTGGAATTAATCCCGATTACATGAAAGTCTTCGGGCAGGCTTAAATGCTCCCGAATGGTGTGCGGCTGACAGTGCAGGCACAGCAGCCGGCCTTCTTGCCCCAGGGCCGAGGTGACCTGATCCATAATACCGCAAGGCGCACCAACGATCTGGTTCTCCACCATCTGCGCCAGGCTCGCCAGCGTCATATCTTCCAGGTTAATCTCGTAAAGCAAACAGATGCCGCGCATGGCGGCTATTTCCAACGCGGCCGACGACGATATGCCGGCACCTAAAGGAATATTACTTACCAGGACAATCGTCGCTCCGTGAGGAAAGCGTTTGATATACCCTTCTCCTCTTAGAATAGAAAAGGCGCCGGCCACATACCCCGCCCAGGAGGTCGCCGGAGTTTCAGCAAACCGATGCCGTAATGCGTCGTAATTCACCCCGCGGCCGGATGCCACCTCACTCAGAGGAAACGCGACATCGGTGATCAGTCCTTCGGTATCCACCCCCTCACTGTGGATGACCACCTTACGGTCATCTCGAGCCTGAATGCCGAGGACCACCGCCCGGTCCAGCGGCATCTCACACACCGTGGCGCCGCTGTAATCCGCAATCCCGCCCATGCAGTCCAGCCGGGCCGGCGCTCGGACCACATAAACAGGCGCATTTGTCTTGAAATAATCGCCGAATGGACCGTATTTACTATCCCTTGCATCTGCCAGCGCTTTTTCAAATTCGATAAGGTCTTCGAGCTCATATTTACAGTCGGATACACGATTCAGATTCATACACATCATCCTGATAATAATACCAATTGTTGAATTATAAATTATGAATTATGATTGAACACCTTTTATTTTCAGCCAGTTATAAACAATTTTATAGAGCACTTTGCCTGACAATTAGTATAATAAGATGGAAACCATGCTCGTGAGATAAGCCTTTAATATATATGGTCAGTTCCATATTTCAACACTTGATAAACAAAGGCCATAATAAAATCCTGACAACCAACGAGATCTTCTCCACCAGTCGCTTAATTCTGAACTTATCCCACTTCCTACTTCCCACTTCTACTCTTCCTGACAACAACTTGACAGTCCTTTGCAACAAAATGTATCTTGTATCGTTCTAATGGATATCAATTTCTCGATAGAATGCCTACCTGCTTCTCAGAGGATCTTATTATGTCTCCAAATGCTTATTTACGAGTGATCGCTTGTTTGGGGCTGCTGCTCATGTATGCGTCCATAACATCGGCTCAGACCAATTATCAAGGCCATGCCTTATCTTTACATGGTGATGTAAAATATGATGCGAATTTCAAGCATTTCGACTACGTCAATCCAAACGCCCCCAAAGGCGGCGAAGCGAAAATGGCCGGGCTGGGTACATTCGACAACCTGAATCCGTTTATCCTAAAAGGGGTGCCCGCTATTGGATTGGGCATGACGTACAATACGTTGCTGACCCCATCTCTTGATGAGCCGGGTACAGAATACGGTGAGTTGGCGGAATCTGTGGAAGTGCCGCCTGATTTTTCGTGGGTGGCGTTTACCCTGCGTGCGAATGCCCGATGGCACGATGGAAAACCGGTGATGGTCGAGGATGTGATTTTTACCATGGAAATATTGAAAGAAAAGGGGCATCCTTTCTATCGATCCTATTATGCCAATGTGTCTTCGGTTGAAAAAACTGGCCCGCGCACCGTAAAATTCTCATTCAGCGGCGGTGAGAACCGGGAACTCCCAATGATTATAGGGCAGTTGGCGATTGTCCCCAAACATTACTGGGAAGGCCGGGATTTTGAAAAGACCACCACAGAGCCGCCGCTGGGCAGCGGTCCGTATAAAATTGAATCTCTGGAAATCGGGCGCTACATCACCTACAGTCGTGTAGAGGACTACTGGGGTAAGGACCTGCCGATTAATGTCGGACAGAATAATGTCGATGTCATCCGATACGATTACTATCGGGATGCCACCGTCGCCGTAGAAGCGTTAAAAGCCGGGGAGTATGACTTCCGTGCAGAAAATAGTTCAAAGGACTGGGCGACCGCCTATGAAATTCCCGCCTTAACGGAAGGCCGGCTCATCAAAGAACTCGTGCCGGATAAAAACAGCAGCGGCATGCAGGCGTTCTGGTTTAATACCCGGCGCAGCAAGTTCGTTGATCCGAAGGTGCGCCAGGCGCTGAATTATACCTTTGATTTCGCCTGGACCAATACGAACCTGTTCTACGGCCAATATACGCGTACCACGAGCTTTTTCTCCAACAGCGACCTGGCGGTGACCGGCCTGCTGAAAGGCCAGGAGTTGGAAATCCTGACGCCCTATCGGGACAAATTGCCCGAAGAAGTATTCACTAAAGCCTTCGAACTGCCTGAAACGGACGGGTCCGGCAATATACGTCAGAATCTGCGTAAGGCACGGACCCTGCTCGCTGAAGCAGGTTGGGAGATAAAAGATCAGACGTTGGTCCATTATCAAACCCGTGAAGTCATGACCATCGAGTTCCTGCTGGTTTCACCCAGCTTCGAGCGTATTGTCGGTCCTATTGTTCAGAATATGAAACGGTTGGGCATTGATGCGACCCTCCGTACCGTAGACAGGGCGCAATACCAGAATCGTATGAATACGTTCGACTTCGACATGACCGTACAATGGGTCCGGCAATCACTAAGTCCAGGTAATGAACAACGAGATTTCTGGTCTTCAGAAGAAGCCGATACGGACGGTTCCCGTAATTGGGCCGGGATCAAAGATCCGGTGGTGGATGAACTGATCGATAAAGTCATCAGCGCCCCCGACCGCCAAACATTGGTCGCCACGACACACGCGCTGGACCGGGTGCTCCTCTGGGGCTTTTACGTCATCCCCCAGTGGCACATGCAGGCCCATCGTCTCGTCTATTGGGATAAATTCGGCAAACCGGCTCAACTGCCCCCGTATCAGCATGGCTTCCCGGCTATCTGGTGGCGGAAGTAAGGGAAGCTACGAAGCTACGAAGCTACGAAACGACGAAACAATGAATGATTAATCAGGAGTTTTCGATTCGTAGCTTCGTAGTTTCGTAGCTTCGTAGCTTCCCATTTCCCTCGGAGTCCTCACAGTGCTCGCCTACATCATCCGCCGGCTGCTCTTGATCATCCCCACGCTGTTCGGCATTATGCTGATTAACTTTCTTATCATTCAGGCAGCGCCGGGTGGTCCCGTTGAGCAGGCCATTGCCATGATGAAAGGCCATAATATCGACGCGACGTCGCGGTTCAGTGGCACAGGACAGGGAGAGAGTCTGAGCGGGAGTAGCAGTAACCAGTCTTCTGTCCGTACCTATCGCGGCGCCCAGGGATTAGATCCCGATTTGATTGCTGATCTGGAACGGATGTATGGGTTTGACAAGCCGCTGCCTGAACGTTTCTTCAAGATGATCTGGAACTATGCCCGGCTTGATTTCGGTGAGAGTTTTTACCGGGATGAAGCCGTGGTCGATATCGTGCTTGAAAAGATGCCTGTATCGATTTCACTCGGCCTCTGGACCACCCTACTCGTTTATTTTATTTCCATGCCCATGGGGATTTATAAGGCCGTTAAAGACGGCTCTAAATTCGACATCTGGACCTCAGGGGTCGTAGTGGTCGGTAATGCGGTGCCCAGTTTCCTGTTTGCCATCCTCCTGATTGTTCTGTTCGCGGGGGGCAGTTTTTTCAACTGGTTTCCCTTGCGCGGTCTTACCTCACCGGATTGGGATGAACTGAGCTGGTTTGCTCAAATCACGGATTACTTCTGGCATATCACGCTCCCAGTCCTTTCAATGGTCATCGGCGGGTTTGCCGGATTGACGCTGCTGACGAAGAATTCATTTCTCGAAGAGATCAATAAGCAATACGTTATTACCGCCCGCGCGAAAGGGCTGAAGGAAGGCCGCGTGCTCTATGGGCATATTTTTCGGAACGCCATGTTAATTATTATCGCCGGTTTCCCGGCGGCTTTTATCGGCATTCTGTTCACCGGCTCCTTGCTGACCGAGGTCATCTTCTCTCTGGACGGCATCGGATTACTGGGATATGAAGCCGCCATAAATCGAGATTATCCCGTGATGTTCGCCACCCTGTTTTTCTTTTCGCTGCTTGGCCTGTTGATGAATCTGATCGGTGATCTCACCTATACCCTGGTGGATCCCCGTATCGATTTCGAAAGCCAGGAGGTCTGATGAGCGGCGAAACGCCCGACCATCCACGCCCGGCGCCTGTCGACCGTTTTATGGGCCTGCCCATATCCCGATTGATGCGCCGTCGCCTCGATAATTTCCAAGCGAACCGCCGCGGCTACTGGAGCTGGTGGATTTTCATCGTCTTATTTTTCCTTACCCTGCCTGCCGAATTCATTGCAAACGACAAACCCCTTCTCATCCGATACGATGGCTCCTTTTACATGCCGGTGCTGATCGCCTATCCGGAAACCACGTTTGGCGGTGACTTTGAAACCGAAGGGGACTATCGTGATCCCTTTATCCAGGATCTGATCTGGGAAAAAGGGTGGATGGTCTGGCCGCTGGTGAGATACAGCTATCAGACCATTAACTACAACCTGCCCGTACCGGCGCCGGCGCCGCCATCTGAAGAAAACTGGCTGGGCACGGATGATCAGGGGCGAGATGTGGTTGCCCGCCTCCTGTACGGTTTTCGTATTTCGATTCTGTTCGGCCTGATATTAACCTTTTTCAGTTCGATCACCGGTATCGTCGCTGGGGCGGTGCAAGGATATTTCGGGGGATGGATAGATCTGGTTTTTCAACGTATTATTGAAGTCTGGTCGGGCCTGCCGACCCTGTTTCTCCTTATTATCCTGGCCAGCCTGGTCGAACCTACATTCTGGCGTCTCCTGGGTTTGTTGCTGCTCTTCAGTTGGGTCAGCCTGGTCGGCGTTGTCCGAGCGGAAGTGTTGCGTGCCAGAAGCCTGGACTTTGTTCGCGCCGCACGTGCGCTCGGTGTCAGCGAACTGCAGATTATCCGCCGCCATGTGCTGCCGAATGCCATGGTGTCTACATTTACCTTTCTACCGTTTATCCTGACCGGTTCGGTCACCGCCCTGACCTCACTCGATTTCCTGGGCCTCGGCCTGCCCCCTGGATCACCGTCGTTAGGCGAATTACTCAACCAGGGCAAACAAAATCTGCAAGCCCCCTGGCTGGGTTTTACCACATTCACCGTCCTGGCTGTCCTGCTGTCTCTTCTGGTGTTCATCGGCGAAGCCGTGCGGGATGCATTCGATGCAAGGAAAACAGGTTGAAGACATTTTTGAATTATAAATAATGAATTATGATTGAAAGGCGCATATTGCCCGTCCATAAATTATGATTGGCGGGATAATAGAATCGTCAAAGGAGTCTGGAATGAATGTAACGGTTCGGGAATGGATTCAAACTGGTCGTGAAAAATACCACACAGGAAAACTATCTGACCAGGATTTCGACCGGCTGGCGCAACTGATTGAAACGAAGAAACAAAAAGTGCTTTATCTATATTCCAAATCAACCAGCATGCGATCACAGATTGCCGGTTGGGTCTTGTACGATCCGGATAAGCCGGACGGCCCCGAACTGCCCTCCCAGGAAGCGCCTTACGAGTCCGTGATGGCTGCGGTTCGTGACGGCTGGCGTATCGTTCAGTTTCCGATCTCAAAACTGTATAGCTTCTCGGACGTGGACAACGACTATCTGGGGTATGAATTCGTACTGGAGAAGATGGAGTGAGGGAACCTATGAAGCTACGAAACGACGAATCAACGAATCAGTTCAACAACATTCTATTCGTCGTTTCGTAGCTTCAAACCATTGGAGGACAACATGACAGACATCAAGCCGACCATGACGGATGAGCAGGTCATGCAGTTTATTGCGGACGGGTATATTGTTCTGGAGGGGATTATTCCGGATGAGATAAACCGGCAGTGCGAATTCCTGTCAGGCGGACGGTTGACGGATTTTTCGCGTACCGATACGTTCCAAAATAAAGTCTTTCTACATCCCGAGGTAGCCGGTGTCATCCGCTCGTTGCTCGGTCCCGATTTTCTGGTGCCGGTCAATGCGCATAACCATCTGTATGAGCAACCGCACAGGGGGCAGACCTGGCATACGGACGGGCTGACCGAACAGGGATACGGCATCTATCATCTTCAGTGTTACTACTATCCGCAATCGGTGCAAATCGAGGATGGCCCGACGATGATCCTGCCCGGCTCTCAATTTAGACTGGTGGATCGTGAAGCCATCGCCCATTACGGGGATATTTTCGGTCAGAAGTCGTTGACGGTGCCGGCGGGAACGGTGGCGCTGACCCGCTACGGTATCTGGCATAAGGCCGGTCCGAAGCTGAATAACCGTCGTCGGGGCATGATTAAGTTCTCTTATTTTCGTACGGCAGAACCAACCAGGGACTGGCTGATTGACTCGAACGACCTACCGGAATTTGTCCATCAACCGCGCCAGGCTTATGCTACGGAAGTAGAATCCTATCGGGATATCAGTCGTTGTAAACGGACCTGGAGATGGATGTGTGGTCAAAAGGATACCCCATCTGATATAGCACACGGCGCTAAAATATTCGTCAAGGCAAGGCCGTTAAAGGAAGCGAAAGGATGATCTTCCCGGACCGCCTCTTTATTTGAGTAAGGCAGAATGCCCTTCGCCTGCCCGTAAGACCACCGGTTCATCTCCCGTAAGGTCAACTACCGTAGAGGGGTCGGATACAATAATACCGCCGTCAACAATGATATCTACGACTTTCCCGAATCGGGCTTCTATGACGTCCGGATCGTTGAGCAGTTCGTCGTCCTTCGTGGCTACGCTGGTACTGATGATCGGCCGGTCAAGTGCTTTTACGATACTCAGACAGATTTCGTTATCCGGGACTCGGATACCGACGGTTTTCTGTTTGCCCATCATGAATTTAGGGACATCACGGGAGGCTTCCAGAATAAACGTGTATGGCCCCGGAAGCAGGCGTTTCATCAGACGATATGACGCATTCGAAATATTCCTGGCGTATCTGGCCAGATCCGTCAGGTCGGCGCAAACGAAACTGAGCGGTTTACTTCGAGATTCCTGCTTTACCTGATAAACACGGTCAATCGCCTTTTTATTAAAAATATCGCAGCCTAATCCATAAATCGTATCGGTAGGATAAATGATCAGCCCACCACGACGCAATTCATCAACGATGCGCGCAATATGCCGTTGTTGGGGATGTTCAGGATGTAAATGAAGGTGGAGAGACATGGGGACTGACTGACTGATTGACTGACTGATTGACTGATTGGTTATTTGAATTTTGCCTTTACAATCATCCAATCACTAAATCACCAAATCACCATTTTCTTTCCCAAGTACCTCCCGGCAAATCGCAATGGTTTGTTCAATCTGCTCGTCGTTTACATCGAGATGAGTAACGGCGCGAATTACACCGGGTTTCATGGCCAGCATTTTGACACCCTGCTGATCGAGTCGGTTGACCACTTCATACGGATCCAGGCCGTTGCGTAGCCGAAAAAAGATCATATTGCTGGGGACGTGATTTACATTGATATCCACGGCCTCGATGTCGGCGAGCGCAATGGCCAGCCGCTGCGCTCTGGCATGATCGTCCGCCAGTCGGTTGATGTTGTGTTCCAAAGCGTATAATCCCGCCGCAGCCAGCACCCCAGCCTGGCGCATTCCTCCGCCCAACATTTTACGAAAATATCGGGCTTTATCCATCGTCTCCTGGTCCCCTGCAAGAACGCTTCCGACAGGGGCGCCAAGCCCTTTCGACATGCAAACCGACACGGTATCGACGTATTGGGTATACTCTCGTGCTGTATTTCCGGTTGCCACACACGCATTGAACAACCGGGCGCCGTCCATATGAACCCGAAGATCGTGGTCTCTGGCACAATCCTGCACGGCGGCCAGCGCCTCTAACGGCCAGGGGGTGCCGCCCGATTTATTATGTGTATTTTCCACCGATACCAGGGCCGTTCTTCCGTAATGTACATTGTCTGCTTGAATCACGGATTCAATCTGTTCCGGCGTAATGACGCCATGTTTGCCCTGTAACAGGCGAACCTGAACCCCGGCCAGGGCACCCAGGGCACCGGCTTCGGAGTTGAACAGGTGACAATACTGCTCTGCGATCACCTCATTGCCATGATGGGTCTGTGAACGAACCGCCAGTTGATTGCCCTGCGTACCGCTGGTCGCGAGCAGTGCCGCTTCTTTCCCCAATAAGGTCGCCATGGCTTCTTCCAACCGGTTGACCGTCGGATCCTCTCCGAAACAATCATCACCGACCTCGGCATTCGCCATAGCCTGACGCATCGCCGGTGTAGGCCGTGTCATCGTATCACTGCGTAAATCAATCATCTCTCTCAAATCCTTTTTATTGGCCTGTAGCTGCTGCCTGCACCACATCAGAAATAAAAAAGGCGAAAAGGTGTACCCTTTCGCCCAACCTTATCTTTTACCGATTTTTAAATCAAAACACCAAGGACCAAGAACAAAGTACCCTGATGTTACACCGGTTTTGCGTAACATCGGTTAAACATTGCTGTATTTGACAAGGGTCACCCTGGTCCCTTCGTCAGTAATATCAATATCCACTTCGTCCATCAGGAATTTAATCATCAAAAGACCTCTGCCGGTCTCTTTCAGTAGATTATCCGGATTACGCGGATCCGCCACAGACTCCGGATTGAACCCAGTGCCGTTATCACGAATATGAATACGGAATATAGAGGGATTACATGAACAGGTAATGGTGACCATTTTTGATTTATCACATTTATTGCCGTGCAGAATTGCATTTTTGACAACTTCGTTGACCGCAATCATGATGTCCCCGCGCACGACATCATCGTAGCCGATACGCGCGGTGAGGTGCTCAATGCGGCGATCCACCTCCGTCGTCTTCTCAGGGATACTGGCAATCGTGAATTCCAAAGTTTCAAAATCAGCGGGAGACGGTTTCGAATTTCCTGTCATTAATAATACTCCGCTGCCGGTTGGTCCCTATAACGGTAACCAATGGAAAATCGAGCGGTGCTGTTCGACTGTTTTAACAGCATCGACTTCAACAATCTATATCCAAAATAATTGATCAAAAGCGCCTTGTCAAGAGTGAGAATGATCCTGTCCGTGTATGGAATGGTGATTGAATAAGAGTGCCCGCAGTCCAGAGCGTACGAAGAAGCCGTATCAACGGATACGGCGATGCAGGGTAGAACGGTGGTATTGCAGCACCGGATAAGGCGCACTTATCTAATTGCCATTCCGTAAGTATAACAACTTGACAATAAAGGGCGTCTTTTACATACTAAAATCAACCATATAACGCTTGAAATAGTACCGTATAATACTTTCCATAATCCTAATGAAAAGAAGAGGACCAACTCATGCCATCGACTTCCATGTGGGCCTATACCTGGGATCTGTGTTATGCATCTGCGGATGATGCGATTGGACATTTGAAGAACCACGTCGGTCTGCAAGCCATTAGTGTGGCCACCAGCTATCATACGTATGAGATGCTATGCGCTCAGCGCAAAGGCTCTAAATTTGTCCTGGCATCGGAGTCAGCCGTATACTTTCGTCCTCATATGGCGTTCTATGACGATACGCCCATTAAGCCGCACCTGAGTCCGATGGTCCAGGATACGGACCCACTGAAGCAGATTGGAGATGCCTGTCTGAAGTATGGGTTGACCCTGGCCTCCTGGACGGTTTGCCTGCACAACTCGTATCTGGCAACGAACTATCCTGACCATGCACAGGTCAGCGCGTTCGGAGATGTCATGAAACACGTATTATGCGCAAGCAGTCCGGCGGTTCAAGCCTACATGGTCGCGCTGGCACGGGATCTGACCACAAACTATCCTGTACAGATCATGGAGCTGGAATCGCTGAATTTCCAGGGGCATATGCAGGGGCATTATCATGAGAAGGTGGGCATTCCTCCCGGCCCTGTAGAGTCCTGTCTATTCTCTCTTTGCTTCTGCGAACATTGCAAAAAGCAAACGAAAGAACGCGGTCTGGACTTCGACCGGCTACGTAATACGGTACAGGCGAAGCTCGATCTCTTTTGCGAAGTGGGTGTGCAGGATGATCAATCTCTGGAAGAATATGTCGCATCGAATGCAGAGTTGGCGGCCTTTATCGATCTGCGTGCGGATACCGTGACCAGCTTCACACGCAAAATGGTCGAATCCGTGGATGTGCCGATCTATTATTATCTTATGGGTGATTACTATGTCGGTGGGATGCGTTACAAAGAAATAGCCGAAATCGTGGATCGGGTGGTCATTTTAGGATATACCCCCTCGCCGGATCAGTTACGTAACCGCATTGTTCAATTAAAAGAAGACGGAGTCCCCCCGGAGAAAGTGGTCGTCGGTCTGCAAGCCTATCCACCGGCCTCACCTGACGAGGCCACGTTGATCCGCACAACACAAGCCGCCGCAGAGCAACATGTAGCCGGCTATTGCTATTACAACTACGGCATCATGCCAAAGAAGAACCTCGTATGGGTCGGAAAGGCCATTGGTGAATGGTGAATGGGTGAATGACAGCTTTGCTGTTCTTTTCAATTCACCATTCACCCATTCACCATTCACCAATTCACCAATCATGTCCTCCTACAAAAAAGGCGCCGTATTTCCATCAGAATCCCGGTCGTTTACCGATGATCGGACCGGCGCCCGGATTATTCAATTAACCGACCACCCGTCAATAAACCATCATCTGTATTTCCTGACGTCCTCCTTCACACCGGATGAGCAGGCCGTTATCTTTGCGTCCTACCGATCCGGAGAGACCAACTATTACAAAGCCGAATTTCTGGAGGGCGACATCCGGCAGCTGACCGATGAACCGGGTATTCACGGGTATTCCGGCATCATATCGCCGGACGGCTCGGCATTACTCTATACCGCCGGTGATAGCGTAAAAACAGTAGATCTGGCGTCTCTGGTAACCCGCACTCTGGCCCAATACCCGGATGGTCAGCTTGGGGAATTGTCGATCAGTGCAGATCGGACCGCTCTGGTCGCTGCCATGAAGCAAGGCGCCCATTCGTACATTACCGTAACGCAGATAGATGGTTCCGGTGGCAAATCCATTTTCGAATGTCCCCGGACCATCATCCACCCACAATTTCATCCCTCGGACCCGAACCTGATCGAATATGCCCAGGATCCGGCGCCCCGCATGTGGACCATTCGGCGGGATGGAACCGATAACACCTGTCTCTATGAACATGATAACAGTGAGTTCATCGTTCATGAGACATTTTTAGGCGATAAGGACCTGATCTTTGTCGTATGGCCCTATGCCCTTAAACGGATGCATATAGATACGACGAAAATCACAACCATCTCGGATTTCAATGCCTGGCACATCGCAGCCAACGCAACCGGGGATACTGTACTTTGTGATACCGTTCACCCGGATCTGGGTCTGCAACTGGTGGATGTCACGACCGGTGAGCGAAAAACGCTATGCCACCCACACAGTTCATGCAGCGGCAGCCAATGGAAGAAAGACCGATATGCGCTGGCAGAAGACTGGCAATCCGCAGCAGATGAAAAAGAAAAATCGCTCAGTTGGATGGAAATGAAAGTGGATACGGTATACGGCCCTCAATGGACGCACCCGCATCCCTCCTACAGTTGGACCGAAAACTGGGTGGTATACACGTCGGATGTATCGGGCCATTCGCAGGTGTATGCGGTTGAGGTAGGGAAGTAAAACGGGATGGTAGAGTGGCGGGGTGGTAGGGTGGAAGATACATAACAAAGGATCTACTACTTTCCTTCCATCCCGCCATCCTGCTTTAAAAAAGGGAATAAATATGCGCACAAGATGCATTCAACACATCAGCCTGTTCATAGCGGCCATCGCCCTCTTTATCGCCGCAGACGGCTTGCAGGCGCATAAACCGGTCACGTCCAAGTTTACCTATTACGAACATATTCAGCCTCTTTTTCGGTTTTACTGCGGTGGATGTCACGTTTCTGAAGGAATCGCTCCTATGTCGTTATTGACATATAAAGAAGCGTATCCCTGGGCGGAGTCGATCAAAGAACAGTTACTGGCAGATAGTATGCATCCCTGGTATGATGATGAAAGCTTCGGGATATTTACCCAGGGCCAGCGTATGACAGCCCGCCAGTTGGATATGATCGTCGATTGGGCTACAGGTGGAACCCCGGAAGGGGTACAAAACCCGATCTCTTCTTATCCCATCCAGGCCGTAGAGTGGTCCTTGGGCATGCCGGATCTGTTACTGTCTATGCCAACGCCGACCCTTATCGATGCAAATAGTTGGGAAAAAACCCTGGATATCATTTTGCCCACCGGATTGGAGGAAGAACGGTGGCTGACGGCCATTGATCTGAAACCAGGTTATCCGGGCATGGTTCATAATGCTATTGTATATCTGACTAAGAACACCTCAAACCTTGTGCCCGAATCCAATACAGATATACCGGCGGATCAAATTTTAGGTACCTGGGTTCCAGGTCAGATCGGCTCGATGGCTGAAGATACGGCCTATCATTTACCCGCGAACGCTCAACTGACGTTGCGGATATACTATCGTAAAACGTGGCGGGATGAAGGCATAGAGCAATCGGATCAGAGCATACTCGGTTTGTATTTCGCCTCCCAGCCGCCTCAACAGACGATCCATACCCTGGTGTTGCAACAGATACAAGAGATCCAGGAAGAAACAGATATCATACGTATGGTACAGACCTTCGCCAGAGATATTGTTTTGAACGGGATTATGCCTGTAATGAGCAGCGCCGGACAGTCGGTCCGGATTGAAGTCGAAACGCCGGACAGAAAAAAAATAGGGATGTTGCGTATTGTTCAGTACGACCAGGGCTGGCCGATACGGTATGACTTCAAGGAACCGGTTTATGTCCCACGTGGAAGCCGAATAATCATTACAGGAACCTACAGGACAGAGGAACAGGAGACCACAAATTCCAACGAGACATCACATCGAATGAAGGTGTGGGTGGACTATACATTATAACCGAAAATCGTTATCTGTCCATTTGCCCTTGTAATTTGTAATTTGCCTCACGGTGGTGGTGGCGAGAAAACGGTATGGCAATGCCGGCATGTGTAGGGTTTATTATGCCCCCGGAATGAGGTCCAGATATCATCCCACCAACGCCCCATAAAAGTTTTTTTAACACCGCATGACGGGCAATATAAAACCACCTGGTTTCCATTGCGCATCTCGGCATTTTCAGAGATGACTGGTGACTCGAATGATAAAGATCGTGGCTTTCGCAATGCGGGCATAAAGCGGTTGTCATTACATCCTCGAATTGAAATAACCGCATGGAATAAGAAGCGAAATAATCTATGCCTTTCATTTGAAATGTCAATGGGTTTCGGTTGTGTAACATGAGGTTACGCAATAAAGAATCGAAGATCGCCAATGAAAACTTTATTGATTATAGGCATAAAATTGCTGGGGTTGTGGATGGTTTTTTATGCCATATTGAGCGGAGGTTTTCAGGAGTTGGCAAATACATCCATCGCTCAAGAGCGTTTATTGAATTTCCGTTCAATTTCTTCGAGAGGGGAGCGTACGACGATAGGACGGCCGCTTGGACTGGCATAGGGATTCGACGTGGCGAACAGGTCATTGATCAAGGCGTTCATCTCCTGCTGTGACAGCGAGACGCCTTTGGTAATGCCGGCCTTGTAGGAGAAGGCCATCGCGATACGCTCTGCCGGGTTGAGGTCAGCGGCAGGCAGATCCTGTAACCGCTCGATCATATTTTGTAACAACGCCCCTTCACTGCCCTTCCTGGCCAGGGTCGATACGGCATCTACAACAACGGTCTGCCCACCGAACAGTTTGAGACTGAATCCCAACTTATTGAACAGGTCCAGATGCTCCTGGACGAGTGCAAATTGAGACATCATCAGATCCAATGTCACGGGAAAGAGCAACTGCTGCGCTTGCCCCGATTCTTCCCGCATAGCGTCCAGTGCCTGCTCGAAAAGGATCCGTTCATGGGCAGCATGCTGATCAACAATGACCAGCCCCCCTTTAATTTGTGCGAAGATATACGCGTTATGTAATTGCCACAGAGAGATCATGCCGGGATCGGCGGTTTGTGTGTTTGATTCCGCCGCAGACGCCGCGTCGGCGTCTGCGGCAGCATATTGGGTGGCTGAGTCTCCCGGCGAATATTCCCAGGTTTTTGAGGATGCATCCGGCACCTGACTCAACGCCGTAAACAGATCTATCTGGACCCTCTGTTTTACCGGTCCTTCAGGGATAGAAACAGAGTCGCCCTCTTGCGTAGAGGTTGAAGCCGGTGTCATACCGGATATGATCGGGGCATCCGTTTCAAATTGCGGCATCACATCAGAGGATTGCAGAGCCAGCCGCACCGCCCGCAGCATTCGTTCATAGACGAATGAATCGTTGGAAAATCGAATTTCTCGTTTGGCAGGATGTACGTTTACGTCCACCTGATCCAAATCGATCGTAAGGTAAATGATCGTGAACGGATACCGGTCCTTCGGCAACAAAGAACCGAATCCTTCATAGACCGCGTGGTTTAGAAGCCGGCTGTTTATCGGTCTGAGATTAATAAACATATGCTGATGGGTACGCGCTATCCTCGCCGCCTCAGGACGACTGATAAAACCGGCGATCCGCACAAAATCATCTTCAAAGGTAACAGGGATCATCTGATTCATCAGGGTATCGCCAATAATCGCCTGTGACCGGGCATAGGTATTGGTCACAGAGGGTAAAGAGATCGCTTCACGACCGTCTACGGTTAACGAAAATGAAAGCTCAGGGTAAGCCATGGCGGTCGTGGTTATGATGTTGGCGATATGACGCTGTTCCGTATCGGTTCCGCGCAGAAACTTACGGCGTGCCGGGATATTGTAAAACAAATGTGAAATTGATACCGTCGTACCGGCCGCGCGTCCCACATCCTCAACGCTTTTTGCCACGCCGCCGTCAATACGAATACGCGTACCAGCCACTCCATCGGGGGTATTGGTCGTCATATCCACTTTGGATACGGAAGAAATACTCGGTAAGGCTTCACCCCGAAAACCGAAGGTGCCGATTTGAGACAGATCCTCCACCTCTGAAACTTTACTCGTGGCGTGCCGGTCGAATGCCAGCACAGCATCTTCCCGGGACATGCCAAGGCCGTTGTCTATCACCCGGATTAGCTGTTTACCGCCGGACTTGATCTCGACGGTTATACGCGTACTATCTGCATCTATCGCATTCTCAATCAATTCTTTAACGACAGAGGCCGGGCGTTCGACCACCTCACCGGCAGCAATTTTATTGGCAATATCTTCTGAGAGAACTTTGATACGATTAGACATGGGGCAAGGCGGAAAAATGGCAAGTGGGCAGGTGGGCAGGTGGGCAAATATTGACGATATAAAGTTATATGGTGTCTACGGAAATAGGAAGCTTTTTTTGGAAGAATTTATGATACAAGTTTTCCATAACAAATCTATCTTAGTCTGCTAATTTTCTGTACCCACCTGCCCACCTGCCTACTTGCCCACTTGCTGACTTGTACAAGAGACAATCCGCTCCACACGTTCTGTCGGCTGAACAGCCTCATGGTTCCATAATTCCTGGAATAGCGTACGTACAGGATTAATGAGACCTCCATTCCCCGGACCATGGGGAGATACGGGCGGAACGATCATTCGTTCTTTTGCTCGGGTCAGGGTCACATACCAGAGACAACGAGCTTCATTTCTCATATGCCGCATACGTGTTACATAATGCGCATCCTGGTCAACCTCTTCCGGAAAAATCAGTCCTGTGCCGGGTTCATGAAAGGGAGCCTTAGGTTGTGCGGGAGAGACACGCTGCCGGTTATCAACCGCCAGCACGACCGGAAATTCCAATCCTTTACTGGCATGGGCGGTCATGAGAGAGACTGCGTTGGCGTCGCTTGTCAATTCCGGTGTTTTTTCACCGGGTTCG
>CAJXCW010000091.1 GCA_913051705.1 uncultured bacterium | reverse complement strand
TATTTACGACTTTAATTCGACGTGTCATGGTTATTTCCCCCGAGGTTGATCATATTTGGTAATTCGATAAAATTGACCATCGAATTCAACGGCAATTTCCCACTGGTTTGTTTCCCTGCCCAATCGATGTAAGCATTCACGAAGTCGAGATATTTGATGTATTCGTCAAGAACTTTGTCTAATTCCCTACTCACGACCAGACATAAATCTCGGGGTCATCAGGGGAATAGCCGATGAAAGTGGCCAGGACAATGCGAGGGGCGTCGCCTTCGACGGGGGGGACTTCGTGAATGAGACGGGTATTGAAGAAGTACAGGTCGCCCTGTTCCAGATCGACACGATAATGGTCGATTTCATGATTTTGAGCGTAATCGGGAAACGTGTTTGTGGTGATGGCATCCTGGACGTCGGAGGTCCAGAGACAGCGATGCAGGATGGCCTGTGTGCTTCGGCCTTCAAAGATAGCATTCTGGAAGCAGAACACGCCGGCGAACTGGTGTTCAAAACGGGTGACGGCATAGTCAAAACGTTTTTCCCGCAGGGTGACGTGATCAATGTGTGGTCGGTAGGTATGGCCGCCGTAGTGGACGCGGAAAATGGCCGGACCATACCGACGCCCATCCGGTTCCCGGGCGACCATGACCTGCTTGTCACCGGCCAGGTCGGACAGGACGTTGTACATCAGGTCGATCGGATTGTCATATCCGGCAAACAAGGTTTCAAACAGCTTATGTGTACCGGCCGCATGATGCAGGAAAGCCTCCTGATCACGGCCTTTGTTTCCCAGGCTGGTTCCGATATCGATACGTTTCGGGGCTTCCTCATCGGCCTCTTCATCAGGATCGCGCATAAGTCCCCGTTCTATAAATCGTGTAATCAGTCCCTGACATTGGGCAGGCGGATACGCCCGACGGCATATGATGGCCGGAATACGGGCTTCCGATAAAGCGAGCAACGGATCTTCTTCGGCGGCTAAGATAGCTTTGAGATTCGGGCCCAATGGTTCCCATGATTTTGGGGCTGGCATGGCGGATTCCTGGTGGGGCGGCGGGCTGTTAAAAACAATTGGTGATTGAAAACCCTGGTTTCAAGGTGGTTTTAAGTTTTTTGTATCTCGTCTTTTATCTGGCCACTGGTATACATTGTCGGGCTGAATAAAGATATTGGCGACAGGGCCAATTGTCCAGAGGGATTATAGGTAGTTAGCAGCGATTTTGACTTGCTGGATAGGGTATACCGGCGTACATTAGCGCCAAACCATGTCCGAAACCTCCGAAAGCTCTCCATCCGAAGTTCAGGCTACCCCCGCCCGGATCTTCCGCAATGTATGGACCATCGCCTGGCCGATCGTGGTCGCGTCTCTGATCGATGCCAATGAAGGTATGGTCGACATTTATCTGGTCGGTAAGCTGGGGCCGGCAGCGATCTCAGCCATCGGTATGAGCCGCCAGATTGTGTTTATTTTTATGGTGATGGCCATGTCGATTACCAGCGGCACGCGGACGCTGGTCGCTCAGTTCTTCGGGGCCGAACGTCATGAAGATGTTGGTAAAACAGCCCAGCAGGCGTTGTTAATGGGCGTGTGCCTTGCCCTGGTGCTGGGGTCGATCAGTTTTGTCCTGACCAGACCGGCGCTGATCCTTTTAGGGGCGCCGGATGAAGTATTGCAGCATGCGGTCCCGTACCTGAGGCTGTATTTTGCCGGTATGGTCTTTATGATCCTGCATTATGTCATGAGCGCCATATTCGGTGGGGTCGGCGATACCAGAACGCCGCTTAAAATATCCATCGTCGTCATCATTTTTAAATGTTTCACATCCTATGGGTTTGTCTTTGGGGTTTGGGGATTTCCTGAAATGGGGGTTGCGGGCGCCGCTGTAGGTACGATTATTTCGCGCGCGCTGGGCTGCGTGATCGGGTTCAGCATCCTGACGCGAGGACACAGCCGCGTACGTCTGATCTGGCATTGGCGAATGAAACCGGATTGGAGTATCCTGAGGCGTATGCTTCAGATCGGCATTCCTTCGGGCGCCTCGGGCTTTTTCAGAAACGGCGCCCGAGTCTTTCTGTATCGGGTGGCTGCGGGAACCCGGCAGCCTACCGTTGCGCTGGCTTCTCTGACGATGGGGTTCCAAATCCGTCTGTACACGATCCTGCCTGCACTTGCCTTTTCAATTGCCGGCACCGCACTGGTCGGGCAACGACTGGGTGCCCGGGAAGTAAAAGCTGCAGAGCAATACGGTGCGCAGACTATCCGTCTATGCATGCTCCTGGTGGGTATGGGATCTCTGGGTCTCTGGTTATTTACCGAACCGATCATCTCTATCTTTACGAATGTAGAGGAGGTCATCGGCATGGGCGGCATCATGCTGCGTTTCTTCATCATAGCTCAGATTTTTTCCGCCTTATCGATTGTGGTCAGCGGCATCTTGGCCGGCGGTGGAGAGACCAAACCGCCGTTGTATTATACGCTTATCAGTCAATGGGGCATCTTGCTGCCGTTTTCCTATATCCTGGCCTATCCCGCAGGTTGGGATGTGACCGGCATCTGGATCGCCTGGCTTGCTGGTGGGGTCGTTGAAGGGATGCTTACGTTGAGGCGGTACTTTAAGGGGACGTGGAAACGGACGGTGGTTTGAAGGGCGGCTCACTTATCCCTCTCTATCCCCATCTTCTTCATGCGTGCCAGGAGGGTGGTCCGGTTGATGTCAAGGAGTCTGGCGGGACCTGACAGGCCACCTACGACCCAGTGGGTTTTTTCGAGGGCGTTCAGAATGTGTTGCCGTTCTGCGCTTTCCAGGGTGATGGTGTCCTCCCGGTTGGGTGCGGTTGACTGTTTTACCCACACGCAGTGAAAATTGTCGAAGGAAATATTGAACCAGAATCGGTCTTAAGATCCGGCGCGTTCTCCCGTGCGATTCGGAGTCCTTCGGCGCCGCTATCGGCTTCATACATTTTGAATCCGAGTGGATGAAAGAATGAAAAACGCTATTCCCTGAATGCCGAGACTTGTGAAAAAGTTCCCACTATCATACCAACATGGTCGGATTTTCTGCACACTGCCGTAATGAGCGAATACCTCCGCCAATACCGTTCGGATGTTTAAAGATAGCGGTGGCGGCGACCAGGATGTTGCCGCCGGCCTGAACGATCTCCTGTGCATTATCCGGGTTGACGCCGCCGTCCACCTCGAGGTCGCAGGCGAGACGGCGATTTTCAATGGTCTGCCGTAGCTGCCGCATTTTGTCCAACGTCGAGGAAATAAACTTCTGACCGGAAAAGCCAGGGTTCACCGACATCACCAGCGCCAGGTCCAGATCGTCCATAATATCGTCGAGGGTATGCGCGGGTGTACCGGGATTCAGGGCGACGCCGGCCTGGTTGCCCTGCTCCTTGATATACTGGACGACCCGATGCAGATGGGGCACGTTCTCCTGATGGACGATAAGAATGTCCGAACCGGCTTTTATAAAATCATCGATATACCGGTCGGGATGTTCAATCATCAGGTGAACTTCAAGCGGTAGTGAGGTGACTGAATTAATGGCCTCTACAATAAAGGGGCCCATGGTGATGTTGGGCGCGAAATGACCGTCTATGACATCGATATGAATCCGGTCGGCGCCGGCTTCTTCGGCGGCTTTGAGGTCATCTGCCAGATGCGTAAAATCTGCGGAGAGGACGGATGGGGCGATCTGAATCATGGTTAAGCTTCCTCCGGTGGGTTCAAAACCAAAAAATTTAACGGAGCAACTCCTCGGACAGCCTCTTAGAGATGCCTCCATTCGCGACCGTCTCGGGCCAGCAGGGCATCGGCTTCGGCAGGTCCCCAGGCGCCTGCGGCATAGGAAGGAATCTGTTTGGCCTGCGATGCTTCCCACTGGTCCAGGATCGGCATGACGAGCCACCAGGCGACTTCCACGGCGTCTCGGCGTAGAAACAGAGTGGCATCTCCGCGCAGACAGTCCATGATGAGTCGTTGATAGGCTTCGACGGTTTCTACGGTGAAGGTCTCTTGATAATGAAAGTCCATCGACACGGAGCGCAGATCCATCTGTGTGCCGGGATACTTTGCTTCGAAACGCATGCCGATGCTCTCGTTCGGCTGAATTTGCAGCGTGAGCACATTCGGCGCAACGTGGTCGTCCATCATACGCCGGAACATGAGGTGCGGGGTGCGTTTGAAATAGATGGCGACCTCGTTAATCCGTTTGGGTAACCGTTTACCTGTTCTGATATAGAAAGGCACATCCGCCCATCGCCAGTTGTCGACAAAGAATTTACCGGCGACATAGGTTTCTGTGGTCGAGGTGGGGAACACGCCGTCTTCTTCGAGGTAGCCGATGACCTGCTCGTTCTCCACAGAACCGGCGGCGTACTGCGCCCGGATAAAGTGGCTGTCCACCTCTTCTGCGGTGTGATACGGCCGCATAGCGCGCAGGACTTTGGACTTCTCATCACGCACCGCATTGGCATCGAAGGTACTGGGCGGTTCGAGGGCGATCAGGGTGAGCACCTGCAGCAGATGATTCTGTAACATATCACGAAGCGCTCCGGATTCTTCATAATACCCACCCCGCCCTTCGACGCCGATACTCTCAGCGGATGTAATCTGTACATGATCGATATAATTACGGTTCCAGAGCGGCTCGAAGATCCCATTGGCGAATCGTAACGCCATGATATTCTGAACGGTTTCCTTACCAAGATAATGATCAATCCGGTAAACCTGCCACTCCTCAAACACATCGCCTATGACCCGGTTCAGTTGCTTGGCGGACTCTAAATCCCGGCCGAACGGCTTTTCTATGATCACCCGACGCCAGTGATCGGGGCCGGTAACCCGGGCCATATCATGGGCGGCAAGCTGTTTCACAATGGCCGGAAAAATGCTGGGCGGCGTGGATAGATAGTAGATGCAATTATGACAGCCGGTCCGTTCTGTACTAAAACGTTGCATCAGGTTAATTAATGTCTTATACAACGCCGGATCATCAAACTCGCCTCCGATAAAATACAGCCCGGAAAGAAATTCACGCAACATCGGTTCATCGATGTGCTGGGGCGGAACGAACGATCTTATGGCTTCCCGCATGAGATCACGATACTGGTCGTGACTCATATCCCCTCGCCCCGTGCCGATCACGGTGAACCCATGCGGCGTCAGGTCCTGGCGCATGGCGTTGAACAGCGCAGGAATAATCTTACGCCTGGTTAAATCGCCTGCACCACCGAAAATCACCATCGTACATGAACCGGCCCGTTGTTCCGTTTTAACCTCACGCAATCCGGCATGTACATCGACTATTTGTTTTTTTTCTTCAGCCATTTGTTGTACCCCGTGGGAAGGCGAATGGAAGAGAGGAAGATGAATACATCGTTTCGTCCTTTCTGCCTTTCGCCCTTCCGCCTTTACTTCTGCTCCACATGCCCGCCGAACTGATGTCTCAGGGCAGACAGCACTTTGCCGGCATAGGTACTGTCCTGCCGGGATTGGAAACGGGTATAGAGGGAAGCGGTCAGGACGTGCGCCGGAACGTCTTCTTCTATGGCCGTTTGAATCGTCCACCGGCCTTCGCCGGAATCGCCGACGTGACCGGAGAAGTCTGAAAGGGTCTGGTCACCACGCAGGGCAATTTCGAGGAGATCCAGGAGCCAGGAACCGACGACGCTGCCATGCCGCCATACTTCGGCGATTTCATGCAGATCGAGGTCGTACTGGTGGGCCTCATCCACTTTCTCCGAAGCGGCTTCTTTAAAGATCTCAAAACCCTCTGCAAACGCCTGCATCATGCCGTATTCAATCCCGTTGTGGATCATCTTGACAAAATGGCCCGCCCCGGCCGGTCCGGCATACATATATCCATTTTCCGCTTTTGAGCTGGGCGTCACGCCCGGATCGGGGCCCGGCGCCAGGGTTTGAAATATGGGATCAAGATGTTCAACCACGGCCTGCTCACCGCCGATCATCATACAGTAGCCCCTTTCGAGGCCCCATATGCCGCCGCTGGTGCCGACGTCTATATAATGCAGGTTGCGTTTCGTAAGCGCTCCGGCACGGCGTACATCATCTTTAAAGTAGGAATTTCCGCCATCAATAATAATGTCTTCGGCATCCATCAAATCAGCCAGTTCATTTACGGTCTGATCGGTTGGCCCGCCAGCCGGCACCATCACCCAGATCGCGCGCGGCGTGTCAAGTTGTTCGACCAAATCTGCCAACGACGCGGCGCCGGTCGCGCCTTCCTGTACCATCTGTTGTACGGCTTCCGTGCTGCGGTCGTAGACAAACAGGTCATGACCGCCCTGCATCAGCCGTCGCACCATATTGCCGCCCATGCGGCCGAGACCGATCATTCCAAGTTGCATAGCGGGCCTCCGTATATTATGATGTTACGCGGAGAACGCGTAACGTGCTTTGTGTTTTGTCCGCCCTTAGGGGACAATCAGTTATTTATCTGTCGTCACTACGTCCACGACCTGCTTCACTCTCTCCAGACCAGCCTGGACGTCGGCCGGTAAGTGGATACGAAGCAGACGCCGGTGCCGGTTGCTGAGGGCCATGAAGTCGCCGGTGGCCTGGGCGGCTTTCAGGATACCGAAGGAGAAGCGTTTAGCCGGTATGGACACGTCCTGTGCATCATCAGAGGTTATCTGAAAAAAGACGCCGGTGTTCGGACCGCCCTTATGTAATTGGCCGGTTGAGTGCAGGAATCGGGGACCGTAGCCCAAGGTAGTCGCGACCTGTTTTCTATCGCGAATGCACAGGCGAATAGCCTGTAAAATGGTCTGATGGGTCTCGTTCATCTCCACATACGCATTGAACGCAGCATAATCGCCCGGTTGAATACGACGGATATGCGCGGCTATCCAGGATTCAAGCGACCCGGCGGGAAAGCCTGATTGGGCTGCCAGAGCCGACAGGAATTCGGCGTTGTCGGCGTCCGTATATAGTTTTATGCCGGCGGATTCCAGAACGGGTGTTTCCGGGGGCAAACGGCCGGACTGTTCGTAGGCATCCGTCAAATCTTTCGTGTATTCTTTGCTTTCCTGCACATTCGGTTGATTGAATGGATGAATACCCAGGACAGCCCCTGCCACCGCCGTAGCAAATTCCCACCGGATAAACTCGGCCCCGATATCCAGAGGATCATTCATCGTCAACCGGATCACGGGATGGCCGTCCTCTTCCATGCTATCGATAAAATGATTCTGAGCAGGATCGGTATCTGATATCAGATTGATGTAGACAAACACCCGATCCGTTCCATACACCGCTCTTTGGCCGGGGGGTTCATTGTCTATGGGAATCAGTCCGGCGCCTTCCTTGCCGGTACTTTCCGCAATCAGTTGTTCCATCCAGGCGCCCAGATCCCAGATAGCCGGGGAGGTGATGATGGTCACCTTGTCACGACCGGCCTGAGCTAACGTCCCTAAAACGATGCCCAGATTCAGGCCGGGATTTTCGTCGTCGGGAGATGAAGGACTGCACTGCCGGACCATATCCTTTGCCCGATCCAGAAGAGCGGGAACATCCACGCCCATGACGGCAGCCGGTATCAGGCCGAAATGAGACAGTGCGGAATACCGGCCTCCGATTTCAGGTACGCCATGAAAAATATGCCTGAACCCTTTAGATCGGGCATCCTGCTCCAACTGAGAACCCGGATCGGTAATGGCGATAAAATGTTGCCCCGCCCGATCTGTCCCCACAATACGGCAGAGTTTGTCGTAGAAATAATCCCGGAATGTATTGGGTTCTGTGGTGGTGCCGGATTTGCTGGCGACGATACAGAGTGTTTTTTCGAGATTGACCGCCTGCTCGAAGGCCGTGACCTGAGCAGGTACTGTCGAGTCGAGCACATGCAATTCAGGAAAACCCGGTTGTACACCAAAAGTCATCCGCATGACTTCGGGACAGAGGCTGCTGCCGCCCATACCCAGTATGAGTACGTGGGTCAAATCGGTTTGCCGAATCTCCTCTGCTATAGAAGGAAAAAGATCGGCCTGCGACACCTGTTGATCGACTATATCTAACCAGTCGATCCATTGGCCTTCGTCCTGCCCGGTCCATAGATCGGCATCCCTGTTCCATATACGCTGGACCAGGTTTTGATCCTGCGCCGTCTTCAAGGCGTCGGATACGGCGGATTCGTAGGTATTGAGAGAGAAAGTTTTCATAGGCACGTGGGCACGTGGGCACGTGGGCACGTGGGCAGAAATACAGGGGAAAAATTGTCCGCCTGCCCACCTGCCGCTCTTCTACTCCGCAGGCTGCAATCGTTTTTGTTCAATGGCGTTAATAAGATCTTCAAACGGGTCAACGAACTTCTTAACACCTTCTTTCACTAACTGATCGGCCACTTCATCCATGGAGATACCGATTTCAGCTACCGTATGCATGATCGCCCGGGCTTCGGTTAGGCCGTCCTCCAGGGTCGATGACAGCCGGCCGTGATCGCGAAAGGCAGCCAGCGTCGCATCCGGCAGGGTGTTGATGGTATCCTGGCCGATCAACTCTTCGACGTACAGCACATCCCGATAGTCAGGATTCTTGGTGCTTGTGCTGGCCCACAGGACGCGTTGCGTTTTGGCGCCCTTATCCGCCAAGTTCTGCCATCGGGCCGAGGTGAACAGTTCTTTGTATCTCTGGTAGGTGACGGTTCCGTTGGCGATAGCGACCTGCCCGAATAAACCGCGAATTTTTTCCTGCTCCAGATCACTGACGGCTTCTCCGGCCCGTTTTTCCAGCAGGTCATCGACCAGGGTATCGATCCGGCTTATGAAAAAGCTGGCGACGCTGTTGATGCCGCTCAGGTCACAGCCCTGCGCCGCCCGGTCTTCCAGTCCGGCAATATAGGCTTCCGCGACCGCTTCATATACGGCAAAGGAAAACATCAGTGTGACGTTTATATTAAGTCCTTCACTGATGAGCTGTCGAACGGCGGGAATACCGGCCTCGGTCGCCGGTATTTTGATCATCACATTATTACGGTCTACTGCCTGCCATAGTCGCCGACCTTCTTCAATAGTCCCCTCCGTATCGTCAGCCAGGTAGGGGGATACTTCCAGACTGACGAATCCGTCGCGTCCGTTCGTCGCTTCGTAGACAGACCTCAGGACATCGGCTGCACTTTGAATATCTTCCATAACCAGGGATTCATAAATATCCATGGCCGTTTTATTTTGTGCAGCCAACTGTTCAATGGCAGTATCATAATCCGTGCTGCCTGTGATTGATTTCTCAAAAATAGCCGGGTTGGATGTGACGCCTTTCAAGCCGTCATCATCGATTAAGGCCCGTAACTGGCCGGATGCAATCAAGCCACGGCTGATGTTATCCAGCCAGGGGCTCTGGCCATATTGACCGAGTTCAACGAGAGGATTAGCCATGGCTTACTCCTTTATTTTTACGGTATCAGTACAATTTTGCCGTAGGCGCCGGGTTCCATGACGGCGACGTGAGCACGGGGGGCATCAGCCAGAGGCAATTCCTGACCGACAACGGGATTCAGGGACCCATTTTCCAGCCCGGCACGCAGGCCGGCATGGATACCGGCGATGTCTTCGGGCGGTGCCAGCAACAGGACCATGCCGAGGATAGCCGCATCCCGGGCCATGGCATCTCTGGGGTTAATCTCGATGGTGCCCCGGTTACCTATAACGACGACCCGACCACCATGCGCCAGCATCCGGAGGTCTTTGTCCAGATTTACATCGGCCAGCATCTCAAGAATCACGTTCACGCCCTTGCCGTTGGTGATATCCATGATCTGCTGCGCGGAATCGGCATCGTGATGGCTGACCACATGATGGGCGCCCTGTTCGGCTACGAGGGTTTTGCCCCGTTCGGAGCCGGCGGTGCCTATCACCGTCAAACCAGCCGCCCGTGCCAGTTGTACGGCAGCCGTGCCTACCCCACCACTGGCGCCGTGAACGAGCACCGTTTCACCTGCTACACCTTTCGCCCTTTGAAATAAGCCGCGATAGGCGGTAGCGAAAGGCACATACACCCCCGCGCCCTGGGCAAATGAAATATTGTCGGGAAGCGGATGTACCTGGGTTGCGGTACACAACGCCTGCGACGCATAGGAGCCGGTGAGGCTACCGGCTATATAGACCCGATCACCGACCTGCACATGATGGATGCCGCTACCGATAGAAGACACAGTTCCGGCGGCGTCCGATCCCGGCGTATAGGGCAGGTCCGGTTTTACGGCATAGGTGCCGGAACGGATATATGTATCGACCGGGTTAACACCGTTTGCTTGAATCTGGACCACGATCTGATTATCTCCAGCCTGTAAATCCGGCGCCTCTTCTACCTTCATCACATCAGGTTCACCAAATTCACGTACACGAATAGCCTGCATTGTTCCCTCCTGAAAAAGTGATAAGTGATGAGTGACGCGTGATGCGAAAAATCAGCACACCACACTCGATCATCCACATAATATCTCCATGATTTCATATAGCATTTTGGGACCGCGACTCATATTTTCAACGGAAATACGCTCGTCATTGCCGTGAATACCCCTTAACTCATCATCCGGTAATAAGAAAGGCATAAATCCATAACATTGTACCCCTAACTCCCGAAAAAAATGGCTGTCCGTAAATCCGGACAGAATATTGGGTATAACCTCCACGGGAGAGTGGTAGGTAGAAACGACCTGCCTTACCGCATCGACAAACGGTGAATCAAAGGGGGAAGCGGTGTTGCTGAACGAGAGAATGGTCTCAATTTCGATGCCGTCATCGCCGATCACTTTACGTAGTTCCTGCACAAATTTTCCGGGGTCCTCCTCTGGCAGCAGCCGGCAATCAAGCTCGGCTGTTGCCGTTTGAGGTATAATATTGATCTTGGGGCTGCCCTGGAGCATGGTGATGGATATGGTATTGCGTAAGATGGGCGCATATTGGGAACTGTGATGCAGCTCTGCCAGGAACTTAGGATCTTTAACGGCAGCTCGTATATTGGCAAATTGCTGACGTCGCCGGCCTTTTTGCAGGTGCGATATCCCTTTGAAATACGTTTCCACCGGTTCAGTGACTTTGACAGGTGGGTTGTAGTTCAGGATGGCATGCAGGGCGCGTAAGAGTCGGTTGATGGATGAATGCGGTTTCGGTCGTGATCCGTGGCCGGGTTCCCCTCTGGAGATCAGGCGCAGCCAGCACGGGGTTTTTTCCGTGATATCGATTGAGTAAATAGCCTTGCCGTTTTCCATCCGGCCTTTCCCGCTTTCGTTGAGTAAGAACTCTGCATCGCGGACCAACTCCTGTTTATTTTCAGTAAACCATCCGGCCCCCATCATACCGCCTGCTTCTTCATCGGCCGTATTAATCAGAATGACATCTCGCTTTAACGGAAACTTGCTGCGGTGGAGCGTCAGAAAAACCATCAGTTCTGCAATACCCAGATTTTTCATATCCAGCGTACCACGACCCCAGATATACCCGTCTTTAATCACGCCGCCAAAAGGGTCGACGCTCCAGTAGGTCCGGTCGACGGGTACCACATCACTATGACTGAGAAGAATCACCGGCCGTCGGGTTCCGTCACCTTTTAAACAAGTGTACAGATTGCTTCGACCAGGGGCTGATTCGAAGACCTGACAGGGGATCCCTTCTTTTTCCAGGATGCGACTGATGAAGGCCGTAGCCCGATGCTCGTTACCGGGCGGGTTGGTTGTATCAATCTGAACATATTCACTCAGCAGTTGAACGGCTTCCTTGCCGATCGCATTCCAATCCAAAATGTGGTGTCCTCCGTTAGAAAAATTAACAGCCTTACCCTGCCAACTTCTGTTGGATCACCGCAATGGCGGCCAGATCTCCTACGGCATCTCCAAGCTCTGCGGGGACGATCTGCACCATATCATACACACGCTCCCAGGTTTCTCTACGCAGGTAATCCCGTATAGGCGCCAGAAGCAGATCATGGGCTTTGACCAGGATGGTCCCGATGATAATGATCTGCGGATTAAGAATATTCACGATATTCCCGAGGCCTATGGCCATGTATCGGGCCGTCTCGTTCACGATTCGCAATGCGGCGGGATCATCCTGGCGTGCGGCGTCCATGACGGTTTTCGCCGTAACAAGATCGGAATTCCCATCGGTCAGTTTGAGCATGAACGATGCTGGTTCCGTTTGCAGTAGCTCTCTGGCGCGTCTTGCGATAGACGGTCCCGAACAAAGGGCCTCCAGGCATCCGTATTTTCCGCAGCCGCACTTCGGACCATCGGCCACGATCGTCATATGCCCTACCTCGCCGGCGACATCCCCCGGTCCGCGAAACAGACGGCCATCGAGAATCAGTCCACCGCCGATGCCTGTGCTCATGGTCATGTAGACAAGCGTTTGATATCCGCGTCCTGCGCCGAACAACCATTCCGCCAGGGCACCCGCATTGGCGTCATTTTCAATGTAAGCGGCCAGTTGCAATTCTTCCTCCAGCCATGCTTTGAGGGGAACCGCCTCCCAATCCGGCAAGTTGGGCGGTGAATAGACTATGCCGGTGGACGTGTCCAGCGGACCGCCGCAGCTTACGCCGATACCGGCCACCTCTTCTGTAGAAACCGATGCCAGCGCCATAACGTCCCGGCTCATCTCACAGAGCATACGCACCACTGCATCTGGTCCACGCATGGCTTCCGTGGGGCGCCGCACTTTTTGGATGACCTGCCCATGGCGATCTGCGACAACGACAGCGAGTTTGGTGCCTCCGATGTCTATGCCGATAAGATATGGGGCGTCTTTGTTTATTTGGGGCATGGATGCGGACAATAGCATGCGTGATGCGTAATGGGTGAAACGTGATACGTGTTCGCCATGTATTATAGCGCTTACAGGCATCGTGTCAACCTCTTTCATCTATTTGTTGTAGGAGGATATTAACAGCTGAAAAAGTGATTGACAAAGGGCATGGGCCCGGTCATCTTGTGGACAACTAAGACGGGCTGTTTAGAGAGGATGAATGGGATAAATCGAGGGCATTATTTATCTTCCAAACAGTGTATTAAAACTATATGGATTCGCATGACTTTAAGCATCCGATTTATCAAAAAATAAAGAGAGGAACTGACCATGATGCTTGATATACGGGTACTATGGCTATGGCTTCATTTACTGGGCGTCATCCTGTGGGCGGGTGGCTTTTTTTATGTTTTGATGACTCTGGTGCCGGCTATGGGGTCCAGTAAAGCAACAGAAGATCGCGTAGATATCATGCAAAAGGCGATTGCCCAGTTTCGCCGCATATCCTGGATAGCTATTCTTCTGATCATCGTGAGCGGCGTGTTCAATCTTATAAAGCGCATCGGGGAAGGCCAGGCTGCACGGGAACTCTCCACACAGCCGGAAAATTATCCTTTATTGCCTGAAGGGTATATGGCTGTGTTCGGGATCAAAATGTTTGTCGTTGTGGGTCTGATCGTCCATCAGGCTGTAAAACTGCTGGATCCCCGCGTTCTGGATGACGGTCGAATCGGTCTTAAATCCAAGGCATCGGGCATTGTGGCCGGCGTGTTGTTTATGGTGGCCATTTTACTTGGCCTGGTGTTGCTGACGATGAATATGTCGGTTTAGGCTGCGCCAACAACGTATACGCCATGTGCAAGCCTTAACAGGGAGATTAACCCCATGCGGAAGATGATTCTGCTGCTTACTTTTTTTGTTCTCTGGATGCCCCAGGGCGCCATGGGCGGGACGATCACCGGACGGATCCTCTTCGACGGTATTATCCCTGCACCGATCCATTATACCCCATCTAAAGATACACAGGTCTGCGGAACGGGAGACCACGTGAGTGACGAAATGGTTGTTGGAGCGGATAAGGGGATTGGATATGTGGTCGTATCGTTGAAAAATGTGGATGGGGGCCGCATGAACGCCCAGGCCTCCGTCATATTGGATCAGCAGGGCTGTCGTTTCCAACCGCATGTGGTGCTCATCCCACGGGGCGCTACGCTGGAGATTCTCAACAACGATAAAATTCTGCATAACGTGCGTACGACGAGTAAAAAAAATCCGCCGTTTAATAAAGCCCAACCAAAATTTTTGAAGAAGATCAAGCATACCTTCAAAGCAGCGCCGGAGAAGATCAAAGTGCAATGTGATGCCCATAGCTGGATGAGTGCCTGGATCGTGGTGCAGGAACATCCGTTCTATGCGGTCACGGACGCCTCCGGCCAATTTACGCTGACAGATGTGCCGGCCGGGACCTATACGATCGAATCCTGGCATGAAAAGCTGGGGACGCAGACGGCGACCGTGACGGTGCCGGCAACAGGGACGGTTACGGCTGATTTTACGATTAAAGGGGAGTAGGGATTTGCGATTGGTGATTGGTGATTTACGATGGATTGAGCAGATCTGTTGTGTATTGTTTGCAGGTGTTTTTGTCGCATGCGGCGGCAATAATGAAGAGATGGAAGCGGAGGTCCGCTCGCCGGATGTGACGCTTGTGGTCACAACGCCGGTAGCCGTTGAACCGCTTCAGGGCGGTGGGACGATCAGCGGAACGGTTACGCTGGACGGCGTGCCGCCTCCGGTGGGGACCTATACGCCGAACAAGGACGCAGAGGTATGCGGCGCTGAGGAACGAACGGTTGAAGACATCCTTCTTGGCCCTGAGCAGGGCATTAAAAATGTCGTCGTATCTATTACCAACCTTTCAAAACCTATCGCCCTGGACAGGTCGATCACAGGCATGATGGCCCAGAAGGGCTGCTTATTTACGCCGCATATCGTGCAGGTGGCCGCAGGGGCGCCGATGACGTTTCTGAATAATGATCACATGCTCCATAACATCCATACGATCAGTGAAGCCAATTTGTCGATTAATAAGGCCCAGCCTGGTTTTATGAAAAAGAGGACGGAAACTTTTTCTCTGCCCGAAATGATCAAAATCCAATGTGACGTGCACAGCTGGATGAGCGCCTGGATCGTGGTGCAGGAACATCCGTTCTATGCGGTCACGGATGAACAGGGCCTGTTTACTATGGCCCATGTTCCGCCAGGGACATATACCCTTAAATACCGGCATGAGCGCTTTGGGGAGCAAACACAAAAAGTAGAGGTCCGGGAAGCGGAAACGACGCCGGCGGATCTTTCCTTTATCTCACCGGCTTCTCCATTATGAGGACATGCCATGCTTGACTGGCTCCCAGAAAATGCTTCGACATTCGGTGATGATATAGACGCGCTGTTTGCCATCATTTACTATTTTACTACCGGTATTTTATCACTCGTTTTACTTTCCCTCGTCACATTTCTGATCCTCTATCGACAGCGCCCCGGCCATAAGGCTGCATACATCACAGGGAGCGCTCGCCTGGAATGGATATGGACCGGGGTCACCCTGATGTTTTTGATTGTTCTATTTTTTCTAAGCCGTCCCCTCTGGGCAACCATCAAGGAACGTCCGCTGCCTGATTCATCCACTATAACAGCCCAGGTTGGTGGTAAACAGTTCAATTGGAACATTCTGTACCCTGGTCCGGATCAACAATTAGGGACCGCAGACGATGTGCAGGTTGAGAACGAATTGCATGTGCCTGTCCATACGGATATATGGCTTTCTCTGGTCTCAGAGGATGTCATACATAGTTTTTTTGTACCCCATCTGCGCGTGAAGCAGGATATGGTGCCGGGACGGGAGATCCTGGTCTGGTTTCAAGCGACCAAACCAGGCCTCTACGAAATTGCATGCGCTGAGTTGTGCGGTTTTGGTCATAGCACCATGCGCGGCTGGCTCCATGTCTTACCGCCGGATGAATACGAGGCCTGGCAAAGTCAGCACTGGCCTTCGAACACAAGTGAGGCAGCGCCATGAGTGAAGCCGTCTCTATCTCATCCAGCCATGATACGCCCTCAGCATCTTACGGATTTGTTCGGACGTATCTTTTTTCGCTCGACCATAAGATGATCGGTAAACAATTCTTATGGTTCGGCTTGATAATGCTCTTTCTGGGCGGTTTTCTGGCGCTGTTGATCCGCTGGCAGCTTGGGTATCCGGAGACCCAGGTGCCGGGCATGGGTATGGTCCCTGAATCCGTATGGGATGAGGGGGAGTCCTGGTTGGCGCGTACCTTACCTTATGGAGTGATTGGACCCGAATTATATAATGCGCTGGTGACCATGCATGCCACCATCATGGTCTTTTTCGTCGTGGCGCCCATTCTGGTTGGTTGTTTTGGAAATTTCCTCATTCCTCTCATGATCGGCACGGATGATATGGCATTTCCGGTCCTGAACATGCTGTCCTTTTGGATTACCATAGTGGCCGGTGTGGTGCTGCTGGCTTCGTTCTTTGTCGAAGGCGGCGCCGCCGCAACCGGCTGGACAGCCTATGCCCCGCTCAGTGTCAAAGAGATTTATACCGGCGTTAACGCCGGTCAGGATTTATGGTGCGTCAGCCTGATCGTTCTGGGCATCGGATCACTCCTGGGGGCGATTAACTATATTACCACGATCGTCAACATGAGAACAGAGGGCATGACGTATTTTCGTATGCCGCTCACCATCTGGTCGTTATTGATCGTAGCTATTTTGTTGCTGCTGGCCATGCCTGTTTTGACGGCCGCCCTGACGTTGTTGCTGTTTGACCGGACGCTCGGCACCAGTTTTTTTCTAACGGAAGGCGGCGGCGAGCCTATTTTGTGGCAACATCTCTTCTGGTTCTTCGGTCATCCGGAAGTATACATTCTGATCCTTCCGGCCATGGGCATCGTCTCCGACATTCTATCTGTCTTTTCCCGCAAGCCGATTTTCGGTTATCATGCCATGGTATACGCCATGCTGGCCATTGCCTTCCTCGGCTGGATCGTCTGGGGTCATCATATGTTTCAAAGCGGGATGAGTCCTTTGCTGGGCACCACGTTTATGGTGTCCACGATGGTCATCGCGGTACCGTCGGCCATCAAGACCTTCAACTGGCTGGGGACATTGTACCGGGGTTCCATCCAACTTACCACTCCTATGCTGCATAGCCTGGCATTTGTTTCCATGTTTGTGGTTGGTGGCCTGAGTGGTATTTACATGACCTCCACCCCGGTCGATATCTATATTCACGATACCTTCTTTATCGTCGCACACATTCATTATGTGGTGTTTGGAGGCAGCATATTCGGTATCTTTGCCGCGATCCATTACTGGTTTCCGAAAATGTTCGGCCGGATGATGAATGAGACGCTGGGCAAAATTCATTTTGTCCTGACCTTTCTTGCCTTTAACGGGACTTTTTTTCCCATGCATATTTTAGGTGTGGGGGGACATATGCGCCGGTTGTATAATCCCATGCAGTATGATTTTCTTCAACCATTGCAACCTATTAATGAGTTGATCACCACGTTTGCCTGGATTATGGGGTTCACCCAGTTTTTGTTGATCGTCAATGTGGTATGGAGTCTCTGGAAAGGGCCACGCGCCGGTAAAAACCCCTGGCAGGCGAATACGCTCGAATGGACGGCAACTTCCCCGCCGCCCCACGGCAACTTTTCAACACCGCCTGTTGTGTACCGCGGGCCGTATGAATATAGTGTGCCTCAGTGGGAAACGGATTTTTTGCCTCAGAATCAAGCGCCGGATAAAGGCAGGTAGGCAGGTGGGCAGGAAGAATTGGGTGATTGGGTGATTGGGTGATTGAAAAATCAAAAACAGTAAAGAAGTCAGGCAATAATTTGAATGATCATTTAACTCACCAACTCACCAACTCACCAACTCACCAACTCACCCCAAAGGACCTTTCCTATGCCGGCCATTTATACCGCGGCGCTGATCGGCTGCGGCCGTATGGGCGCGACCATCGATGA
>CAJXCW010000090.1 GCA_913051705.1 uncultured bacterium | reverse complement strand
CGAAGACCATATCCTGAAACCGCTGCACCAACGTACTGAAAGCCCGATGACGCTCTCGATTCGTAGCTTCGCCGCTTCATTCTTCCCTGAAAAACCACTGCTCGGCGGCTTCGGCGACGGTGATGGCGTACTGGTTACGTTGTTCGGCGACGGTGATGTTGCCCAGACGTTTTGAATAGACGAAAGGTACCGGGACATCGGCGACGGTGCCGATATTCCACAGATGCTCGGCATGAATACGGAAAATCTCTGTGCCGGCCCGGTTTCGTTCTTCGGCGCTGGGTGAGGAAAACAGGATGTCGCGGTTTTTATATACCGCTTGCACCCAGTCCGGCGGGGTTCGGCCGCTTTCGCCCTGGGTGTTATCCCATTGCTGCCAGGGAAAGGTCATTAAAAAACCACCGGTAAACGCATAGTCAATAGGCTCTGCACCGTTGGCCCACCAGGCCGTGATCTGATTATCGCCAGCCCCCTGTAGTTGCCAGTATCTGGCTCCATCCATTTTCTGCACCTGAATATTAATCCCGACCTCTTCCCAGAAGGCCGCGGCCATTTCTGATCCCGGACCGGCCGGCGGCGTGACATCATAATAATCGATACGAAGGGTCAGGGGCTTTCCGTCCGGCCGCAGACGGTATCGATGTTCCTCATCCCAGGCCAGACCCATTTCATCCAACAACTGATGGGCCCGGTCCGGATCATAGTCCGCAAAGGCGGTATCGAACCCCTCTTCATGCCACGGACTTCCCGGCAACGGCGCCAGTTGCGCTTCTCTGCCAAAGCCCAGGAAGAGCGCTTCCTTGATTTCGTTTCGGTTCAACGCCAGAGACAGCGCCTGCCGGAAACGGACATCTGATAAAATATATTGTATCGCCGGGTCATTCGTCAGCAGGTTTATTGGAAAAATCAGCATGTAATCCTGCCAGGCAGGCAGGGGCATGACCCAGTAGCTGCTTTTGGCTTCATTACGCTTGAACAGGGGAAAATCGCTGAGACGGATAAACTGAAATTGAAGATCCGTTTCATTGCCCAGGATCTTCAAATTCTGAATTTGCAGGTCGCTGACGAACGTCCGGACCAGCCCATCCATATACGGCAACTGATTACCGGCCGGATCGATCTTATAATAGTAAGGATTGCGTTCCAGGATATAATCCCCCGGATTAGGTTGAGCCACATGCAGCCAGGGGTCAAGTGTGGGGTATTCACCTATGTTCGGATAACGTCCCGGGACGAAACCGCCGGCGGCCGTGCCGACACCACCCATAGTCAAGTAAAAACGTCCCCAGTCCGTCTCACTGTATCCATATCGTTCCATAATCGGGCGCATTTGTGAAAGGGGTGTATAGTCACGATGAAATCGCTTCAGGTAATGTTTGGGTAGCATCAGTTGATGCCACCGCCAGCCGATCATACGGGGAATAAACAGACCGTAGGATTTGCTGAAGATCAACCGGAAGGTGTGGGTATCCAGAATCTCGAGTTGAACCGGTTGACCGCCCCATCGCGCCCATTGGGGCAGGACCGACATGACGTCCTCGTTGAAAATAACATCCTCAACACAATACCTTACATCTTCGGTAGTCACTGGCGTCCCGTCGGACCATTTCAGGCCGCGACGGATACGCAGGGTGAATACGGTGGCTTCCTCATTCTGCTCCCAATACTCAAGCACCCCCGGTTGCACCGTACCGCCCATCCATTTATAAATCGCTACGCCGGCTTCCGGCATTTGTTCCAATAGTTGAGCCTCATTAAAATGCCGCAGATAATGGTCATAGCTGATGGTGAATTCCGTATACCGCAGCCGTCCGCCATAGCGGCCGATTTCTTCCCAGGGCACCATGACCAATGGATTATCAGGCAGTCGTTCTTTCAGCGGCGGTAGTTCACCGGTCATTACGCGCTTTTGCAACAATGGCGCTTCCTTAAAGGAAACTATTGGCTGGTCGATAAAGGTTTGATAGTCATCAAAATTGTAGCCTTTAGACGACATCGGATCATCGACATAGGGTCCCTCAGGCGCCGGTTTGTCCACAGCTACAGCCGGGTTTCCGGCATTACTACAGGCCATTATCAAGCAGCAGAGCATGAGAAGGATCGAGATTGAACGCGGCATCCGTATTCTATCTGTCTCTACACTTACCATTATAATACCGTACCCATTAGATCTCCGGATGGGGTGGTGGGATGATCGTCGTTATTACGAATGTAATATATCCTTTCAGATTGGCAACATAATACAGAATGTAGAATCGTGGGCATCATATCATGTCCCGAACGTATTTTTTCCTTGAGTTCGTCATCTAAAATCTGTATTCTCTGAAAAAACACACCATTTATTCTATTTGATTTCCAAAACAAGCTCAAGAAGGAGGAGGACTATGGCCAGCAATCGAGGTGTTGCGTATATTAGCACCGGCAAGGTGGAGGTCCAATCCATCGATTTTCCTGAATTGGCAATGGGCGACCGCCCGTGCCAGCATGGCGTCATTTTGAAGATTATCGCCACCAATATCTGCGGCAGCGACCAGCATATGGTTCGCGGGCGGACCACAGCGCAGGCGGGCCTGGTGCTGGGACACGAAATCACCGGAGAAATCATCGAAAAAGGTCGCGATGTAGAATTTCTTGATGTCGGAGATATCGTCTCCGTGCCGTTCAATATCGCCTGCGGACGCTGCCGGATGTGTAAAGAAGGGAAAACGGGCATCTGTCTCAACGTGAATCCCGCACGCCCTGGCGCTGCGTATGGTTATGTCGATATGGGCGGGTGGGTCGGCGGTCAGGCCGAATACGTCATGGTGCCGTATGCCGATTTCAACCTTCTAAAATTTCCGGACAGAGAGCGGGCGATGGAGAAGATCAAAGACTTGACGTTGCTGTCTGATATTTTCCCAACCGGTTTCCACGGTGCCTATACGGCTGGTGTCGGGCCGGGAACGATCGTATATATCGCCGGCGCCGGTCCAGTCGGCCTGGCTTCCGCTGCTTCAGCTCAGTTGCTCGGTGCGGCTTGTGTCATCGTCGGCGATCTGATCCCCGAACGACTGGCCCAGGCGAGGAGCTTCGGCTGTGAGACGGTTGATTTAACCAGGGACGCCTCGCTGGCCGATCAGATCGATGCGATCGTCGGCGAACCGGAAGTGGATGCCGCAGTAGACTGCGTCGGCTTCGAAGCGCGCGGACATGGCGCTGATGCCGCCGTCGAAAAACCGGCGACCGTGTTGAACTCTATTATGGAAATCACGCGGGCGGGCGGCTCGCTCGGTATTCCGGGTCTCTATGTCACTGGCGATCCGGGCGGCGTGGATGACAACGCCAAGATCGGGATGCTCGGAATTCGAATTGGCCTTGGATGGGCCAAGTCCCATAATTTTGCAACTGGTCAATGCCCGGTTATGCGGTACCATCGTCCGTTGATGCAGGCCATTCTGTATGACAAAATACAAATCGCCCAGGCGACCAACGTCACCGTCATCGGGCTGGACGAGGCGCCGCAAGGCTATCAGGATTTCGACAAGGGCGCAGCGAAGAAATTCGTTATTGATCCGCATGGCGTAATCGCAGCCTAACTAAACCCAAAACGTACTTTGTGCTTTGTACTTTGTTGAATGATTTTTAAGCGTAACCTGTAAAACTTGAACGGAACCCGACAATCAACGAATTACGAAGGACAAAGCACCTTGAGTGACGCTGTTTTTGCGTCACTCAGTTACTTAAAGGAGAGGTTGATGTCTAAGAAGACGAGCGGACAGGCGCCGTTTGTGTTCGCATATTGTGAAGATCTACACACCGTACCAGAGAAAGCGGCCTCCTGCGAAGTGGACCTGCACGGCGGCTTTGCTGTGGACCAGGAGACCGGCGGCAACATCTACTACGGCATGCCGGGCTGCGGATTGATGCGCATTAGTCCGGATCTGAACAGCCAGGAAATCATTGAGCTGCCTCCAGACCTGAAGCCGCTCAATTTCCATGGCACCAAGATCTGCACGTTCGACAACAAACGCCGCCTGGTCATGCCGGCCAACGCTGATCAGATGGTGGTCGTGCTGAGTCTGGAAGGTAATGTGGATTTCATTCTGTCGAGGCCGGAATTCGACGAATATCAGGATGAAACGGCCCCGTTCAGCCCAACAGACACGGCGATCGTTCATAATCATCTCTATGTAGCTGATGGATATGGTTCCAACTATATTTCAAAGGCTGACCTGACGACGCAGCAATGGACCGACATCTTCGGCGGCAAAACGGACGATCCGGAAGCCCCGGGTTTGTTCGGTACGGCCCATGGTCTGAATCCTGCCCCGGATGGTCAGCATCTGTCGATTGCTGATCGGGCTCATTCCCGGTTCGAACATTTTACCTTCGACGGCCATTTCAAAGCCGTCTACGGCATACCCGCCGGATCGAAACCATGTGGCATCGATTTCATCGAGTGGAAAGGCCGTTCTCTTGCCCTGGTAGGCAGTCTGGATGATCCTCAGGCAGGTCGTGCTGCGCCGATCTATATTCTGGATGCAACGACCTATGAGGTTTTATCCACGATCCGTCCGAAGGAAGATCTGGGTATCGAACTCGCCGATCATATTCACAATACGGTCTGGTATGAGTACAACGGCGGCCTGTTCCTGATCTGCCAGGCTTGGAATCCGGGGTACTACTTCGTGTTGGAATTGGTATAGATGGAACGCGGATAACGCGGGCAGTTTCATAATATATCCGTTGGAATTCGTCTATATTCAGATAAGAATAAAAAAGGAGCCACGTCATATTTCTTGCGTGGCTCCTTTTGTTTAACTACAAGAACAATCAGGTATAGCGGCGATCCATGCTGTTAAACACAATCCTTCTCTAAGCACTTACTTCATTCACATAAGCAAATAAAGCCGGAATACCGCCCGTGTGCCAGAACAGGACCGTCTCATCCTGATGAAACGTCCCCCGGCGGATGAGGTCAATCAGACCGCCGAGAGCACGACCGGTGTATACGGGACCGACGAGCAGGCCATCGCATCGGGCTGCCAGGGTGATGGTCTCGCGTTCCAGATCGCCTACGACGCCGTAGCCGCTACCCAGATAGTCGGTGTTCATGGTAAAATCATCCGGCTCGAATTGTTCGTTCACCTGAAGGCGTTCTGCGGTTTCGTTCGCCACATCGGCCAGTTTGGGTGGGAATTTTCCTGTCTTCGTTTGATCAATGCTGAGACCCAGAATCTGTCCCTGGAAGCCAGTGAGCCGCGCTCCAAGTTGAAGACCGACATGCGTACCGCCGGAACTGGTAGCGAATATAATATGGTCTACCTTCTGTCCCATTGATGCCAGTTGTTCTTGAAACTCATACATAGCGGCCACATAACCGACAGCCCCGATGCCGTTGGAACCGCCGATCGGTATCACATAAGGCGTTCGACCTCTTGTTCGTAATGATATAGCGACCTTTTTCACCGTTTCGTTTCGTAACTCAGGCTCGGACCAATGGACCGTTGCCCCGAATAGTTGATCCAGAAACAGATTGCCGTTCGGCATATCAACAGGCTGTTCCCCACCGAAGACCAGCTCACATTTCAGTCCGAGACGGGTAGCCGCCGCCGCAGTCAGACGGCAGTGGTTGGATTGCGATCCGCCAGAGGTAATAACCGTATCCGCCCCCTGCTCGACCGCATCCGCCAGCAGAAATTCCAGCTTCCGTGTTTTGTTGCCCCCCATCGCCAGCGATGTCAGATCATCCCGCTTGACTAGAATAGAAGGACCGCCCAGGTGTTTCGACAAGCCGGACAAGGGCTCTATCGGCGTAGGCAAATGAGTGAGGGGAATACGGGGGAGGTGGGAGAAAGGAAACATGATTATTGTTGATTTTTGAATGATGATTTTTGAATTTACAAGTATCAGTTACAATAATAATTCAATAATCATAACTCACAATTATCTTTACTGCCTTTTAAAAATTCGTCCGTCGTCGTGGTCCAGGCCTGTTTGGTTTCGATTTCCCGGATGGCCATAGAGGTGGCAGTCAGCGCGTTGACCGTGTCGTGAAATTCGATACCGGTGGTGGCGTCGCGGATCAGGATAATATTGTATCCCCGCTCATTCATGGCCAGGATGCCGTAATCACGGCCGATGACGCACCAGTTGGTTGCGAAGCCGACATAGATTAAATGCAGAATCTGCTTTTCCAACAGCAGGTTATGCATTTGAGGACCGGTATGGATAACATGCTCGCCTTCTAAGGGCTTAACCAACACATTGATATCGAGTTCTGTTTCATATCGTTTGTAAGTCGGTGGAAGAATCGGCTCCTGATTACGTCCGAATTCGGCGTAGGGTCCGCTACGATAGATACCGCGAAAATCAACCGGCGGCCAGTCAGAACCCTCGCTTTTCGTTTGGCTGGTCTCCGGCGCGTCATCATACCGATCCGCCACTGGCGGGCTGGGGGCGTGAATGATCGTCATGCCGGTTTCTCTCGCTGATTCGAGTATCGGCACGATCTTTGCCTCCGTCACCTCTTTTGCACGCGCCAGCCAACTGTCTATATAATGGGTACTCCAGACATCGACAAGCACCAGCGCCGTCTGACCGATGGACAACGGCAGTTCACGCTCGACAAACTGGAAATTGGTCTCAACCGACGGGACATCCAGATCGGTGTAGACACGGTAGTAGCGACAGGGGAGGGAGAGGAACATTGGTGATTGGTGATTGGTGATTGGTGATGGCAGGTGTCCTGCGAACACGCTGCGAGCACTTCGTGGTTCGTGATTGGTAGGTTTTTCAAATCAGTCAATCACCATTCAGTCAATCGCCATTTTATTTTCCTTCCGCCAGATCCCGTCCGGCGACCAGGGCGGCCATTTTTCGGTCGGCGACACTGCGGGGGAGCATCCAGAAACCACAATCGGGATGGACCCATTTTACACGATCTTCGCCCAATATGTTGATCGCATGGGTAATACGCCGAGCGACCTCGTCCGGAGTTTCTACGCTGTTATCTTTGATGTCGATAACACCTATACCAAGGGCGATATCATCTCGCAGATCCTTGAATAAGGGCAGTTCGTCATATCCGCGTCGGGCGAACTCAAGAATGAGATGATTGACATCGAGATGATTCAAAAACGGCAACAACTCCTGCCACAGGCCCCGCTGTATGCTCTGGCCGCCGTAGTTGCCGAAGCACAGGTGGAGGCTCTTTTCACCACTGGCCGCACTGAGAACGTGATTAATAGGCTCATGCGCCCAACCGGCGTCTTCGGGATGGCCGGTCAGGTTGGCTTCGTCCACCTGAAGGACCGGCGCATCAATTTCTTCGACCTGTTTGCGCAGCACCTCTGCGATATCCATCGTCATCGCCTGCAGATCCCCATAATGCCCATCCACCAGAGTCTTGGCCAGCATGTACGGGGCAGTCACCGTGAATTTGAGCGTATGATCCGAGAGCGGTTTAATCATCTGCCAGGCGGCCGGTAAATTAAGGGTCCCTTCCCTGATTTTATCGCGCACGATCCCGGCGGGCTGTGTCCGAAACCCCATTCCTTCCTGTGCTCGAAAAGCAGCCAGTTCTTCCCGGCTCACCTGGGTTGTGATTCCTTCCATCGGGCTGATAAAATATTCGATCATGCCGTTTGTCTCAGGATGGCTGATATCGAAACGGGATAGCTCACCGTCGGCAATCACATCCAGGCCGGCCAGTTCCTGTGTTTTGAGGATGACCATAAGGGCATCATGGAGATTGGGCGTAGATGGATACGCCGCCAGCCAGGAAGGAACAGGATAGCTGCCGACGACAGTGGTTTTAACAGCAGGCTCGGACATTTCGGGACTCCTGGAAGTTTCAAGTTAGCAAGTTGGATGATCCCTGCAGGACACATCGAGCAGTGGAAGCCACCTTTGGTGACTTCGAGCCCTTCGGGGTTCGTGGTTCAAGTTGGAAAATGCGATGTCAAAGATATACGATGAATGATGAAAGATGCAAGATGAAACTTGATATTATAGCATCCATCCGTATTCCGAAATTGTATCATTCCGCATTATAAATCACCGGGTGCAACTTCAGGTCATCCAGATGATCGACGTAATAGCTGTCCTCATCCTTATCCTTTATCGGGCGTGATCGTTCCGTCCGAAGGTGCAGAGCAAAGCTGCGACGGGGGCAATAGGAGGTGTTGGAACCACTGCCATGCAGGGCGTAACTGTGATGAAAGCTAATGGCGCCGGACGGTAGGACGGCGGCTTCTTCTACCCAGGTTTCTTCAGGAGGTAATTTAATGGCCTTCTGCTGTGCATCATGATCGGGATCGAAGAAATTCCCCCCTTTAAGGTCGCCCCAGTGATGTGAGCCGCGAACAAACCGCATCGCGCCCATGTCTTCGGTGACGTCACCCACGGCAATCCAGGCCGTGAACACTTCGCTGCCGGCCTGCCAGTACTTCCAGTACTGGGTATCCTGATGCCATCCCACATGACCTGCGGCCCGGCCCCCCGGCGGTTTGTAGAGCAATTGGGATGCCCATAGCTGTATCCATCGGGCGTCCATAAGCTCTGCTGCCCACCGGCCAATCTCAAGATGCGTAAACAGTTCATAGAGGGTCCGATCCGACATATGCGCTTCGTCGATCTTTCGGATTTTATGCGAATCCTCCCCCGGATTCCATAAACGACTATGTGGCGGTATGCCGGTCTCGTATTCACCCATCATGACGGCATCCATATGAGGAATTGCACGCTCGATCAGTTCCGCGGGGAGGACGGACGTCGTCAGGTAGAAACCATCCTGCTGAAATTGTTCTCTCGGGGTAAGCATTGGGATATGGTTTCCTTTCGGCCTGTTCATAATGTATTCCTGCGGTTGTGAAAATTTAGTGCAGATATTTATATTTTTTGATTTATTAACGGTGCAAAATGGTATATATTCCTGCTGCATGATGCGTGACGTGTATAGGTTCTAATCCATAATCTCAATAAATAAACCTAATGAGTCAATGAGTCAATCCTTCATTTCTACTCTTCTCTGTGTCCTTGGTATTCTATCTTTTACCCGTCCGATAACAGCGCAGACCGCCGCACCTGTAGATTCTGCCGTTATTAAAGGGTCCGCCGACACGCCGGATCATCCGTTGTTACACCAGCCAAAGGCCACGTCTACGGGTAGGAAAATAATGCGGGCACCCGCCAATACCGTCGGGCTTATTTTTAAAGGACTCATTCATACGGTCGGCAAGCCCGTATTTCACGTTTTTACCTCCGAAGGGGCCGAAAAGGACAAAAATCCTGGATCAACTCTGAGCCGTACCCATCTGTTCATCGGAGATGGAAGTCAGGGTATTGGAAGCGGTTGGGGGGTGGCCGTCGGTATAGAGGCGCAATTAGGCCGAACAACGCCTTTGACTGTCAGGCTGTCATCAGCGATTACGTTTCGGACCTATCAGACCCATCTGTTGCAATTGACGCAGACGATAACGCCACGGACATCTGTCGAAGTATGGGGACAGTATCGATACAGGCCGCGAGAAATATTTTTCGGCATCGGTTCAAGTTCTTTAAAAACAGCTAAGTCCAATTATAAACAAACCAATTACAATACAGGTGTCGGCCTTGGATATCAGGGTGGCGGGTTTGCTGTGCGCGGCCTGATAGATTGGACGGACTACAAGGTGGACCATGGCACCGACAGCCTTTCTCCTTCCACACTCATTACTTTCCCGGGCCTGATAGGGGGCGGAGAGATACGTCTTGTAAGCACGGGGGTTGATTTTTCAGCCCCTGTATTGCTGTACCGTAAACCAGGATGGGATACGGGCATAGAAATGTCCTTTCGGGCGTATTTCGATGTTGAAGGCAGCACCTATGGATTCAATACCTACCAGCTAACGCTATATCAGGCCGTGCCGATATTCTGGGAGGACCGTGTGCTGGCTGTACGCGCTACCGGCCTGATCGCTGACGCTCGTTCGGGTAAGGCGGTACCCTTCTTTCTGCTCCCCCGGCTTGGCGGTTCCGGTACGCTTCGTGGTTTCGACGATCTGCGCTTTCACGACACTAAAGCGTTCGTCATCAATGCGGAGTACAGGTACCCATTTTGGAATATAGGCATCAACAATGGCGTCAATGAGGGGCTGGCCGGTGATATTGTTCTGTTTATGGACACAGGCATGGTATTTCATTCCTTCAGCAACGATGTCAAATACAACAATCTATCCACCAATTACGGCTTCGGCATCAGGCTCCGTCGTAAGAACGGCGTCATGGGCCGCGGCATGATCGCACACAGCAAGGAAACCACACGCTTTGTGGTGAGCATCGGGAGAGATTTCTAGGAGGTCAGCAAGGGGGCAGGTGGGCAGCAGATCTAACCGAGACTCTATTTAATAAATTAGTTATGACATTACTTTCAGATTTGAAACAGATCATTTTAGAAAAAATCCCGTACTTTCCGTACGTTGCTTGCGGTACTTATCGCAAGCGGTTGCTCTGTGTTCTCTGTGGTTTCCTTTTAATTAACTGCGGTCCATCCAAAGAACTCCTTGTGGCCGGCAGGGTGTATGAATTTCCGGATCGCCGTTCGGTTCCGGAACCACCGGCCAAAGAACCGGATCCGGATTACGACTTTGTCGACAAGACGGTCCTGGAGCAGATGGAATCGGTTTTCGATTTTCCGCGAACGTTCCGCTGGATGATCGGTAATCCGAAACAGGCCAACAATATTGATTCGTTCGATGAGGTGGGTAATTCAAGCTGGTTCACCAATCGGGTGCGAACGATCACCCTGGAAGAAGCGCTGCGTGGTCCGGATACGGTTGATGGGCCGGAAATGACTCACCCCTGGGAAGTTGCAGGCGTGAAAACACAGGGCGTAACGCCCGGATTCCGGATCAAAGACAGCCGGGGCGACCTGTATCTGCTGAAGTTCGACCCGCCGGATTTCCCTGAACTGGCCACTGGCGCTGAGATTATTTCAACCAAGCTGGTGCATGCTGCCGGGTATAACACACCGGAGAACTATCTGGTCTTTTTCACCGAAGAGCAATTAGTGATTAAGGACGAGATTACTCTGGTCGATGAGTTCGGCAATGAGCGCATCCTCACACCGGAAGATGTCATGAGCGTGCTGGAACGGGTGACACGGACGTCGGATGGAAAATTTCGGGCAGTCGCTTCAAAATTCCTGTCCGGAGGACTGGTAGGCCCGTTTTCCTATATTTCCCGGCGAAAGACCGACCTGAACGATGTCTTTCGCCATGAACACCGACGGGAACTGCGCGGTCTACAGCCCCTGGCGGCGTTTATCAATCACAATGACATCCGGCGTATCAATTCACTGGATATATATATGCCGGAAGGCTATGTAAAACACTATCTGATAGATTTCGGGTCCACGCTGGGCAGCGTTAACTTTCGTAGTGAGGGATTCGAATATATTATTGATTTCGGAACCATAACCAAAGCGGTTTTGTCAGGCGGCGCCTACAAACGGCCCTGGCGACGATACAATCAGGAATCGAACTTCACCTCGATCGGTTATTTCGGCGTCGACGGATTCAATCCGGAAAAATGGCGGCCTAGCTATCCGAATATGGCCTTTCAGCGCATATCGAACCGGGACGGGTTCTGGGGCGCTAAGCTGGTGATGAGCATAACGGACGAGATGATCCACGGCATCGTCGCGCAGGCCAAATACAGCGATCCACGCGCCGTGGATTATATGATCGCCACACTGATCAAACGTCGGGATATCATCGGGCGGTACTGGTATGGCAAGGTCAGCCCACTGGACCGGTATTCCATCATCCCCAGTGATGCCGGTCAACAGATTACCTTTGTCGATCTTGCGGTTGAAATCGGTTTCGAACAGAGGCAAGAGACCTCCTACCGCACGCATCAACTGGTGTATAATAACTTCGGGGGGCGCGATAAAAAACTGCTCAACAGCAAAAATAACGGCATCTCCCACACGACCGACGGCACCACCACCACCATGACCCTGTCCCCGGAGCTACTCGACAAAATCGATGCCCTGTGCAGGGACAAAGAAACACCGGGAGATCGGTTGTTTTACCTGAAGATTGATACGCACCGCACCTCGAAAAACTGGAAAAAATCGGTAAGATTGCATCTACACTATGTCAATAGAGCGGAAGGATTTGTGCTGGCGGGCGTTGAGAGATTGGATTGAGGGATCGATTTGTTGATGGATGCCGCTACGCGTCATCGAAAGTAAGGAGCGCCTCTTCGAGGCATTATTGGAACGCGCTCCACTTTGCTCGCTGTGCTTTTTGTTGATTTGTTGATTTAGTATGGACTTTCGATTTCCCAATCAGACAATTACCAAATCACCAAATTAGGAGTACCCATGTCTGAATCACGTGAGAAAAGTGCGCTGGAGAAATTTCTGACGCTATTTACGGATATACGATCCGGAGAAGGCGTCACGGCGGCTATCCTGACGCTGAATATTTTTATTCTGTTGACGGCTTACTACATCGTCAAACCGGTTCGTGAGGCGTTAATCCTGGTTGGCGGCGGCGCTGAGGTGAAAAGCTATGCGGCGGCAGGACAGGGGTTGTTGCTCTTGGGGGCTGTACCGTTGTATGCGATGTTGGCCACGCGACTTCCCCGTTTGAAGCTCATCAACATCGTCACTCTCTTTTTTGCGGCCTGTCTGGCCGGGTTCTACATCCTGGCGCAGTTCAACGTGCCGCTCGGTATCGTTTTTTATCTCTGGGTCGGTATTTTCAATCTGATGGTCATCGCCCAGTTCTGGTCCTTTACCAATGATATCTACACGCCCGATGAAGGAAAACGTCTGTTTCCTCTTGTGGCCTTTGGCGCTTCGGCGGGCGCAGTCGGCGGGAGCTACATTTCCGGTGTAATCATCGGTCCATTGGGCGTTTATCAGATGATGCTCGTAGCCGGTGGTCTGCTCCTGGTCAGCCTGATCGTTACAAGAGTGGCTGATGGCCGCGAACGGCGTCGGGCGGCAAAACGCACCGCTATCAGGGCAGAGGCCGAAGAGGAGCCGATCGGTTCCGAAGGCGCCTTCAAGCTGGTGTGGACCAGTAAATATCTTCTCCTGATTGCCTTTCTGATGCTGATGCTCAACTGGGTGAATACCACCGGGGAGTATATCCTGGGTAGAACAGTTGCGCAGGCGGCTGCCGATGCGATTCGTGTCGGCACGGCAGGGGGACTGTCAGAGGCAGAATACATCGGGAAATTTTATGCTGATTTCTTTACCGTGGTCAACATTCTCGGATTGGTCCTGCAATTGTTTGTTGTGTCTCGCGTGATCAAATATTTTGGTATTCGTATCGGTTTGCTCGTCCTGCCGATCATCGCGCTGGGCGCTTATGCCATCCTGGCGTTTGTACCGATCCTATCGGTGGTCCGATGGGCAAAAACCGCAGAAAATGCCACGGATTATTCATTACAAAACACCGTCCGACAAGCCCTGTTTCTACCCACGACCCGGGAGGAGAAATACAAGGCCAAACAGGCGATTGATACGTTCTTTGTCCGTGCCGGGGATGTATTTTCCGCCGGCCTGGTCTATGTGGGGGTCAACTGGCTGATGTTCAGCACCAGTCATTTCGCGATGTTCAACTTCGGCCTTGTTATCGTGTGGTTCATCATCGCCGTCCTGATCGGCAAGCGCTATACGCAGATGACAGCAGGATAAAATCGGCAAGTGGGCAGGAGGGCAAGTGGGCAAAAAGAAAAAAGTGAGTGGACAAGCAGACAAGATATTGGTATCTCCTCCCCTTCCCCCATCAATTTTCCCTTGCCCACCTGCCCGGCGCCGTGCGTCAATCCCGTTCGCTCCGGTTTATAGTCGGTATGATTGTGTTGATGGTCATTGTAACCGCTATTGTAGATTTTCAGTTCAAGAGCATCTCGGTCGAGACCTATCAGGATAAGGTGGACCTGACCTCATTTTTAGGTAAGTTCTACGGTCGTATCGGCCTTATTGCCCTGTTAATTCAGATATTTCTGAGTTCGCGACTGATACGTGTATTGGGGGTCGGCGGCGCTATTCTGTTTTTACCCGTCAGCCTGATGCTGGGTTCGATTGCCCTGTTTATCTTCCCTGGTCTCTGGACCGCTGTAGCGCTGCGCGGAACGGATCAGAGTTTTCGTTACTCCCTGAATTCGTACCGCCTCTGATCGACCTGCTGGCCGCAGGTACATGTCGTGCTGTTGCCCTTCAGGCGTTGGCCGCCTATGGCGCTCAGGTTCAAGATGAGTTGCAAAAAACACTTCTTGAAGAAACCGGTGATATCGTCATCAAACAGAACATCCCGCGTGTCCTACGCCAGATTGCCAACCAGGTCTCCATCGATATTCTACTGGAGGCTCTGGATCAGGTTCATCCGGCGTTACAATATCCGATCATTAAGGCGTTGAACAAACTGCATCAGGATCCGAGTTTACATATTGATGAAAAACGGATTCATACGTCGCTTATCCATGAAGCGCAAACCTACTATGAGATGCAAACGATACGACAATTGTCCTGGGTGGTCTCCCCATCAACGCAATTGCTGATCCGGTCCCTGTCGGACAAACAGCACAGATCATTGGAGTTGATGTTCCGTCTGATGGGGTTGCTGTATCCCCCTCAAGATATCCAAAATGCCTATGAAGGGATTATCAGTCGCGACGTATCGTTACGTGCCAGCGCCGTCGAATTTCTGGATAATCTGCTGGACCATACCATCAATCGCTATCTATTTTCTGTTCTCGATCAGATATCCGTGGAAGACACCATTGACAAAGGGCGTGATTTATTCGGCTATCGTCTCGAGTCAACAGATCAGGCCCTCTCTCATCTGATTCAGGGACGCGATATCTGGCTTAAAACCTGCGCGATTGCAGCCATAACCGGCAACGAGCCGGATTTGGTGCTGACCGCGATTCATCAAGCCATGCATACCGGCGCCCCGCTGGTGCGGGAAACCGCCGCAATGATGCTGGCTCGCCTGGCGTATGCCGGTACCCAGGGTTTATGATTAAGGAGAAAATATGTCTACTCGAAAAAAGTTATTCATCACCGGGGCGGCCGGTCTGGTTGGTTCGGCTTTAAGGCGCTATCTTCGGGATCGGTATGATATGCGGTTGATGTTCCACAGGACCATACCCGACAACCTGGCCCCAGACAACGAAATTGTTGTATCTGATCTCTCCAATTTTGAAGGCATGGTCGAAGCCGGGGCCGGGGTGGATGTCATCATTCATTTAGGCATTGCCAAAGCGAAACAGGGTTTTCCGCGCAGTCGCTATAATCAGATGATTATGGACACCAACATTCAGGGGACCTACAACATCTTCGAATCGGCAAGGATTAACAAAGTGCCTAAAGTCATTTTTGCCAGCAGCAACGCCGTGACGGGGATGTATGAGCAGGAGGGCGTCAAAACGACGTGGGACATGCCACCGAGGCCCCGTGATTTCTACGGCGTCAGTAAAGTATTCGGGGAAGCGCTGGGACGGCATTATCACGATATGTACGGGTTGTCCGTCTTCTGCATCCGCATCTGTAATTTTCCGAATACGGACGAGATAAACCGGGCTTACGAGCCGGGTATGAACCGATGGCTCAGCGCCCGCGACATGGCGGAGTTGACGGCCTGTTGCATCGAAGCGCCGGACCCACAGTTCGGTATTTTCTACGGGGTGTCCGGAGGGGCGGGGGAAAAATGGGATATATCGAATGCGAAGGAACAGGTGGGATGGGAACCGATGGACAGTGGGCGGTAAGCGGTAGGCGCTGGGCATGTTATTTCGATTGCTGCCTTCTGTTTACTGCTTACTGCCTACTATTAACACCTGCCGGTCGCCCATGACCGTATCGGTGTACGAAATTTACCAGTGTAGATCGAGGTCGTCCGCAGCCTGCGGCGGTTCCTGCAACAACAGTCGCAACGGCTCGGACGCCCAGGCGGATTGATTGGCCGTGAGATCGCTGACAGAAAGGGTTGGTTCCGGTGACATACTACGGACGCCGGAGACGGACTCCAGCAATTTGACCTCCACGGCTTCGGCATCTCCCGGCCCTTCATTCCTGAATGCCGGTTCTACAATCAATTCTGACCAATCTCCATGTGGTTTAATCTCAACGATACGCAGGTCACTTAACTTTATTTGCGCTACGTCCAGAGCGGTAGCCTGTACACCACTAATATACCGGTGTTGATGGCCGCCCAGGAAAGTGGTATCATACCATAACTGATAATGATCTTTACAGAACAGAGCAGAAACATGACGTGAACCGACACCAACTGCAGGACGCATAGCCACCGGTTTGAGCGCATGTGACTGCCAGGATATACCGCCTTTCGAAGTGGTATAATAAAGGGGCGGCGAAGTAGTAAGGACTTTATCTCGAGGAACAAAATTGTACCATAATCGATAGATGCCGTTTGCCTTTATCACACAGGGGCTATCGCCTTCTGTCTTCACCGGTCCAGATTCGTGCTTGACCCATACCATGCCGTCTATCGAGGTCAACAGGCCTCTCAGATATTCGCTATGCTGTTCAATCGCGTCTCTACGGTTGCCTTCTAAAACAGATCATCGCATCTCTCATCCTACCCGATCATTTCACGGTTGGCAGCGCCGGGGGGTACCATGGGAAACACATTTTCTTCCGGAGCAATCGGCACATTGATGACACAGGGGCCGGATTCATTAAGGACAGTTTTCAGCAGATCCAATGGCGCTTCGAAATGATCGAGGTCGTAGGCCGGCACGCCGAAACCCCGGCTAATGGCCGTCAAGTCGGGTGGACGGGTAAATTTCGACGCACACTTACGTCCGTCATAGAACAGTTCTTGCTGCTGCCTCACCATGCCTAAATGCGCATTGTTCATGACCAGAATCTTCACATTGAGATTTTCTTCCGCCAGCGTAGCCAGTTCCTGTATGTTTAATAAAAAGCTGCCGTCGCCGCTGATGCATACCACCGGTTTTGTCGGGTTGGCCAGCGCCGCGCCGATGGCAGCAGGCATGCCGAAACCCATGGTCCCCAGGCCTCCTGAAGTCAGCCATTGCCGGGGATGCCTCAGGGGGCAGACCTGCGCCGCCCACATCTGATGCTGCCCCACGTCCGTGGTGATTATCGCGTCTTTCTTCAGCAACCGGGCTGTCTGTAAGATCAGGCCGTATGGCTGTAACGGATCGTCTTTGCCTTCGACCACAAGCGGATGTTGGCGGCGCAATTCTGCGATCCGAGCCTGCCATACCGGCCGAGTTATATCGGGTAACCGATCATCCAGCATGTCCAGAACCTCCCGCACATCCGCCTCCATACACAGGTGAGGTTGCCTGATTTTTCCCAATTCACCAGCATCGATATCGATGTGGATGATCTGGGCATCGGGACAGAATTGCGCTGCTTTTCCGGTGGCCCGGTCGTCGAAGCGCACACCGGCGGCGATCAACAGATCACAATCCTCCAACGCCATGTTCGTATGGCGTGCGGCGTGCATCCCCAGCATCCCCAGAAAAAGTGGATGGTCCGTCTGCATCGCGCCCAGGCCCATCAGCGTAGCCGTCACCGGAATCGATAGTCGTTCAGACAGCCGTCTCAGTATCGTTGAGGCTTCGGCGGCGATGATCCCTCCACCAATGTAGAAAAGAGGGCGTTCTGCTGCCCGGATCATATCAGCCATACGGTCAATCCGGGTTTCTTCAATGGATGGTGGCCGCCTCGGTTGGCCCGGATCGGGCCATTGGGACACGATTACAGACTCTGTTTGCACATCTTTGGGCACATCGACCACCACCGGTCCTGGACGCCCCGAGGACGCTATACGGAATGCGGCCGGAATGATATTCAGCAGTTCCTCAGCAGAGTGTACCAGAAAGTTTTGCTTGGTAATCG
>CAJXCW010000089.1 GCA_913051705.1 uncultured bacterium | reverse complement strand
CTACCTCGAGATGATCTGGCTCTACGTGCTGCATGGCGCGGCGGAGGCCGGTTGGCAAGCGACCATGGTCGACCGCAAGGAGGCGGCGCCGCTCCTAGACCACCGCGCGGTGGCGGGCCCTGTGCTTACGCCCAATGTCAACTCCGAGGGGCTATCAACGCGCCCTTTCGTCCGCGGCGGCGCCTGCCCGCCGCAGTGGCTCCCGGTATTCCTGGCCATCAGCGTGTCGCCTTCGCCGCAAACCCCTTTGCCGCCCTCGATAAAGTCCGATTCAGGTGCAAATGCTGGCGTAGGAGAGCTGCCGGACGCAGAGATCATCATCATCGAGGATCCAGGTGATTTTGCCGAGGCTGCCGACCACATGCACGCGGGGCTGGCTGCCGACCACGCGGAGCCAGGTCCTCATGCGCGGATGGGATGAACTGGATGTGATCATCATATCCGGCGACGCCTATGTGGATCATCCTGCGTTTGGTCATGCCGCCGTCGCCCGGATTATCGAATCGGAAGGACTGAAGGTCGCGATCTTGCCGCAGCCCAATTGGCGGGATGATTTGCGTGACTTTAAGAAGCTGGGCAAGCCACGCTTGTTTTTCGGAATTTCGTCCGGGTGTATGGACCCGATGGTAAATCATTATACGGCGGCCAAACGCCTGAGATCGACGGATGCGTATACACCCGGCGGGCAGGCGAGCTTTCGTCCCGACTATGCCGGGGTGGTGTATTCAAAGATTGTAAAAGACCTCTACCCGGATACGCCGGTCATCATAGGCGGCATCGAAGGGTCCTTACGCCGCGTGACCCACTATGATTACTGGTCGGATCAACTCAAGCCCTCTATTCTGGTCGATAGCGGCGCGGATATGCTGGTTTACGGCATGGGCGAGCAGCCCTTGCGCTTTATGCTCAGTCTGATGATAAAAGGGGTACCCTTTTCGTCCCTGAAAACAGTGCCGCAGACCGCCTTTCTACAGCCTGAAGAGGAAGACCTGCCCAAAAATAAAAAATGGGAGACGTTCGAACTGGCCTCACACGAGGCGTGCCTGAAAGACAAGAAGACCTTTGCCCGGAATTTTAAATATATAGAACAGGAATCTAATAAGCAGTTCGCCCGTCGTCTGACACAGCAGGTGGGAGATATGACGCTGGTTGTCAATCCGCCGTTCCAGACCATGACGGAAAAGGAAGTGGATACGTCGTTTGATCTGCCGTACACACGTATGCCTCATCCGAAATATAAGAAGCGAGGACCGATCCCCGCTTATGAAATGATCAAACACTCCGTCAACATGCACCGCGGCTGTTTCGGTGGGTGCAGTTTCTGTACCATTTCAGCCCATCAGGGCAAGATGATTGCCAGTCGATCCGAAGCGTCCATCATGAGAGAAGTGGAGCAGATCACACAGATGCCGGATTTTAAGGGCTACATCAGTGATCTGGGAGGGCCGTCCGGCAATATGTACAAAATGAAAGGGAAGGATCAGTCCATCTGCGACAAATGCGTCAGTCCGTCGTGCATCCATCCGACGGTCTGCTACAATCTGGACACAAATCATCAGCCTCTTATTGATATTTATAAAAAAGCTTCGGCTCATCCCAAAGTAAAAAAGGCTTTTGTAACCAGCGGTATTCGCCATGATCTGTTGATTGGCAAGAATGAAGAAGAGAACAAAAACAACCACTATGATGAATATACGGAACAACTGGTCAAGCACCACGTCTCCGGTCGTTTGAAAATCGCACCGGAGCACACGTCGGATCAAGTACTGAAAGTGATGCGTAAACCTTCGTTCAAATTCTTTCACGCCTTTAAGAAGAATTTCGACCGGATATGCAAAAAGGCCGGATTAAAACAACAGCTCATCCCCTACTTCATTTCCAGCCATCCGGGCTCTCAGGTCGAAGACATGGCCAATCTGGCCTGTGAGACCAAGGACCTGGGCTTTCAACTGGAACAGGTGCAGGATTTCACCCCCACGCCGATGACCGTGGCCACGGTCATTTATTACTCCGGCTATCATCCCTATACATTGAAGAGAATGTATACCGCCCGTACGCCCAATGAAAAGAAGGATCAGCACCGTTTTTTCTTCTGGTACAAAAAAGAAAATCGCGCCTGGATTTATAATACGCTGAAGCGGGCGAATAAGATCGAACTGGTGGATAAGCTGCTGGGGAAGAGCAGGAAATGACTGCATGGGATGGACACGGCATGCGTATCCAGGGGTCAAAATACAAAAGAACAAAGAACGGAGTTTGTACGTTTATGAATAGTTTCTAAGGATCTTCTTCCTCAGGCGGGGTGTCTTCCATCGTATCTTCTTCCTCAAGCATCATGTCTGAATCTTCAAAACTATCTGTAAACCCGCCTAACGTGGATAAGTCTATACCCTGTTCTACTGCCGGCCTCAGCCGAGTACCGACCAAATTGGACAGGACTTTAAGCGCCCGCAGATTTTCCTGTAGCGCGCCTTCTAAATCGCCCTCATCTTTCTTTTGTAAAGCCAGTTGTTGAAGCAGAGAAGCCAACTCAATATAGATATCTATATTCGTCGAATCGGCCTGGATGGCTCGATTGTAGTTGATCACGGCTGCTTCATACCGACCATCTTCCAATGCCATATCGACTTCTTCAAGCGCTTCGAATACCGCATTTTGAGTGGTCAGCGCTGCTTCCGAAATGATCAGATCCCCTTCAAGGGTGGACGCCTCGTCATCACCGCCGCCCAAAAAGGGAATGGGAAGGAAGCAACCGGAGGAAAAGAAGACGAGCAACCCGCTGATCAGAACAAGACGATATCGAAAAAAGAGATACATAAAACGCCTCCGAGCTTATTTCAGATTTATAGTGCTTTCAGTTTTTTAGCCGCAGTCTTAATATCGAAATGCCGACCTCTATGGTCAAGATGACAATTAGCACACAATGGTTTTTCTTTACCGTGATTGGGTTCCCGCGCAAATAAATCCAGATGGCAGGCCGCGCATTTATCGTTGGATACACTACCCCAGGGGGTATGGCATTTTCCACATTGATTATCCACACTGGAATGACCAAGGAGGAGGCGGCCACTTTGAAACGCCGCTTCGCCTTCGACCAGATAGGCGCCGAGAGAAAAGGCCAATGACGCAATGACACTCAATATAACGATGTATCGGATAGTTTACAATCCTTTTCAATAATATAATTCCGACACGATATGCACGACCAATAAAGTCACCAAAGCAACGGATAAGGGAATGTGGCTCCATAACCACTGGCGTAGAAAATGCTGATAAAGCAGCTGATGTCCCAGATTTTGATGGCGGTCGATCAACGTCCGGGCGGTTTGAAATGATGATTGTTCTTCGGAGGAGAGAAGATCGTGATCTTGCTCGAACGGGTTATCCTTTGTTTTGCTCCATTTCCAGAGTAGGAGAGGGTTCAATGAATCAGGAACCCTCTTCTGTTCAAATATACTTTTTATCAACCCGTTCACCTGTTTGGACTGATCCACTTGAATTGCATCCAATTCTTCTTCCAGAACATTGATCTGTTCATGAAGTACATTTTGGCGAAATACATCATTGCCCATCCGGGCGATGATGGGAGGATACCATTCATACAGAAACGTGCCTAACATACCGCTGAGCAAGGTCAGAACAAACACTACGGTCAACGCGATATTTATCGTGCCGACTACCTTGAACCCGGCATGCATGGCAACGATAAAAGCGGTAATGACCCCCAATATGACATGCAGACGCATCCATACGTCGAGTGACCCTACAGGACGCTGGTACTGCCGTTTTCTGATAGGCAGTAACATCAGGGTAACAATCAGCCCCGTAGCAATAAAACCCAGTACATATCCAGTCAGGCTGCCGCCACGCGGGATAGAACGTATGGCGTACATTACGTAGAACGTACTCAGCATCACGCACGTGATGATCATGCTGAACCACCAACGACGCGTTACGATATGCAGAGCCATGTGTCAACTGATGCTTTCTACGCCGACGAAATAATCAGACGGTTTGACGCGGAATATGGCGCCGGTCGGGCAATTATACACGCAATTCATGTGGGGGCGTCCGATACATAGATCGCATTGCATGGCCAGGCGTTTATATTTTTTTCCGGTCGGTGAAGTCGGGACGAAAACCGGTTCGGGCTCTCTGCCCAACAAACGATCAATCCAGCCTACTTTGGTTTCCGACTGTCTCGGCACCATGGTAATCGTATCATACGGACAGAGCTTGGCGCACAGGTTACAACCGGTGCATGTCTCTTCGATGATACGGATTTCACCTGCGGGTGTACGCTCCATAGCATTGAAATTACACCCGGTCAGACAGAGCGGATCATCGCAATGGTGGCATGACGTTGGAAACTGTATATTAGCGGTTGTGGTATCGAGTTGCGGCCCATGACGCACCAGTAGCGAATGACCATCGTGGATAGCGGCACAGGCATCTGAACAGTTATCGCAGTGTATGCATTTATCCATGTCGATGACCAGGGCCGTATTTTGCTCCATCAACCCTTGATTAACGACAAACTCGAGTGTCTGGGCCAGCGACTGATTCTGAGCCAGTTCTTCGTTACGCGCTTCACGCCGGGAAATCACATCCACAAGCTGGCGTCGCATACCGGGATGGGATTCCAACAGCGCGTTAAAATCATCTTTTGTGATCCGAATGACTTCCGTTTCGGTAAGCGCCATGACAGATGCGCTGCGCGGATCTTCATTCAGAAGCGCCATCTCTCCGAAATATTGCCCCTCACGGAGATAAGCCAGGACCAGATCTTTGGCTGATGGTCGTTTTTTCAGAATTTTAACAAAACCGGTTCGAATCAGATAGAACGCATCCCCTTCATCGCCCTCATCAAAAATAGGCGCATCCGAAGGATAACGTACCACAGTGGCCGTTTTCGTCAGGCGGTCCAGATCTTCCGAGTTAAAACCTTCAAACAGGCTGACGCCATGAAGCTCTGATCGGAGCGCACGATTATTATACGTCCGATCTATGAGCGATTGGGCATGTGGAGAGGCGTCCAGAATCGATTGCAACTGCGGTTTTGACAATTCCAGCAGGGTACAATCGGTCGTAGCTGTAATCGACACAGCGGACGGCTGCGTGGTGCGGGGATTCATATCACCGAAAAAATCACCCCGCTTTAAGGTGCCTATAAGCACAGAACCATTCGGGCTGCTCTGCGTAACATGCACATAGCCGGAGAGCATGACATACATGACGTGGTCATACTGTCCTTCAAGCAGAATTACTTCATCCGGTTCTACCTCACGGTTTGTCGCTTTTTTATGAATCCGTTTAACAAGCGATTGCGGTAAATCCGAAAAAAGCTCAAATTGAATTAATTCCTCTACAGGAGGAATTTGAGGCACTGTAGCCTGGTCTGTCATAGCTGTCCATGTGGGTTTTGGATATGCTCTTACAGATCAATAGGATATTTGCAGGTATAATGGCAAACCCCGCAGGTTTCCGTCAAGGTAATAAAAGCCGGCTTGGTTTCATCGACGGACCCGGTTTCGGCCGCCATGGCCAGTGTATCCGCTTTAGACTGAAAATCCGCTGCATAAAACTTATATTTTTCGGTATCATAGGGTGGTGGTATTGTGGCGACCTCGGCCATGATTTCTTTAAGCCGCGCGGCATCGGCCATTATTGATTCGACAGATCCTTCCTTGATCATTTTCATGATTCCCCCGCAAATCTGGCTGATCTCTTGCATACGAGCCTGGCGGGTCGAGAAATTTTCATCTGCCGGTTCAGCAGCCTGCTGTTCATCTGCCGTTTCGTCGCCGCCACAAGCAATTACCGTTAGGCCGGCGATAAGACTGCACATGCACAGGGCGATCATCAACCGATAAAAAGACGCTTTCATGAACACTCCTTTTTGTAAAGAACAAACTGTTGATATAATGAATACAAACAAGACGATTGATATTCTCCATTATGGGGAGCATGCATTGCTACTATAACAGATTGGCATATAAAAATCAAGAGAATCGACAAATGGTAAATAAGTAAAGGGGTAAACGGATTATAAATCCTTATCACCTGGCCTTACGCATATCGATCAGTTGATCATACATGACCATAATTTTCCGGACATAATCTACGGCCTGGAAGATAAACGGCATCCCATCAAATTTAAATACCTGATCCAGGCCGGCGTTATAAGCCGCCAGCCCCCGAAGGACATTATGCCGCACCGATCCCCGAAAACGATCTACGCAGGTGCGGCACAGTCCGGCAAGGTACCTAACCCCATTGTTAATGGCCAGTTCCGGGTCTAATCGCTGATCCAGCGCAATACGCTCAGCGCTATTTCTTTTAGAGATTTCAGTTTCCAAATCTTTTTTATACCGGATGAATTTTCGCTCCGTCTGTTTTTTTAACTTATCCGCTTGAATTTTATGTTTTTCGACCAGCTTGAACTGATTATTGCGCAGGGTTGCACTGACCCTCCGGTTTTCCTCCAGAAATGCGTTTCGTAAAGAGACGCCTTCCGTATAATCGTCGGTCACGTAGACCTGCATCCCGAAGGTGTCCTGCGCTGTTTCCGGTATGAATTGGGCGATGCCGACAGCCCCGGCCAATGATATGGCCTGGAGATTAAATAACGACTCCTGGCGAAGCAGGGCGACTTCGACCTCGGGTTCAAGAGGGAAGACGTCCTGTTGTCGTCGACAGGCGTCTACAATGATGGGTAAAAGATCATCAATCTGATACCTATCGAGAATGTACCTGTATTGGTCGAAGGACATCACAGGCTGCGGCGCCGGTCCATTGATCAATGCATGGGGCACGAACGGCACCACAACCGACATGCTGATAAACGTACGGCGGTCTATATGATGAGGTGATCGGTGCATAGTCTACGCTAATTATCTTCGTCGGTTGTTTCGCTTGCAGCGCCTAGCTGGGCGAGCCACATCTGGATCTGGTCCGTATCTTCAGCGCCAGCTGCTTTGTCTATATACATCAGAAGGCTAGCAATGACGCCATCGGCGTCTTTCTGTTTGGCGTAGACGATGGCCATATTAAAATACGGTTCGGCGTTAACCGAATCAATCCGTGTGACCTCCTGATACGCTTCGATCGCCTGATCGTAATGTTTCTTTTTAAAATGCGCATTCCCCAGGTTCAGGTACAGTTTTGTATATAGATCCACATCCTCTTCATCTGAAGATTGCATCAACATCGCCTCAAAGGTCTTTATGGCATCATCATGTTTCCCTTTTTCATAATACAGTGTGCCGAGGTTGTAAAGCACATCTCCATCTTCGGTATTGTATTCGATCGCTTTCTTATATGCGTTAATAGCGTCATCTCTCTTATCGAGGCTTATATACGCCAGGCCCATATTGGCATGCGTAGCCGCATGGGTTTTGTCCTGCTTCAAAATTTCTTTGTACCTCTTAACGGCCAGTTCCCAATCCCCATCGTCATGTATGGCCACGGCCTCTTCATAGGCCATCTGCAGAGGGTCAACAAGCTCTTCCTGCATAGCCTCTTCCTGCGCTATAGCAGGGCCGTTTGCAACAAGCAATATGGCCGCCAGAGTAATCGCACAAAATCGTATCCAATACATAGGTCCTCCCGGTTAAAAATAACACTGGCCTCACCCCTTCGCTCTCGAATGGCTCAGGCGATCCCTCTGTGAGGAGACAGGAACGTCGCCAGAGATCAGGGTTCATCCAGATGGTCAGGAATTTGAATAATTAAGTTTTGATGCTGTCCCTCTATTATACTGCCGTTGTGAGCTGCGATGACCCGCTCGGCAACGGCCATTTTCAAACTGACGGTCTGTTCTTCATCCATATTGGCAAATGGGTCGGATACCAGGTACATGATCTTTTCAATAGTATCGGTGGACAGATTTGAAAAAGTTAATTGGATTCCGGTTTCGTCCAGGTCAATAATCAGGCGCCTGGAGATCGGTTCAAAATGATCCATCACGTTTGCCAGGCAGACCAGCGCCTCGTTTATTTTATCCGCGTCTACATGAATCTCTCTGTCGGTGTCGGCGATCTGTTTTGTTGTCTCTACGGTAAGATCCTGATTGTCAAAATGCCATTTTACCATACCGGCGAACACCTTAATATCAAATGTATCACGCATCAATTCAATACGTTCTCTGGCAAAATCAAGTAACTGCTGGGCAAGACCGACCAGTTGGTCGACAATATGTTCTATCGCCTGGGATGTTTCATCCCGTTCGAGATCAGTAATATCTTCACGGCCTAATCGGGCTGCTGCGTCGACAATTTCTTCCATAGGACCGGCGATGTCCCGGGTTACGGAACGGGCCATCCTGCCGACGATAGCCAGTCTTTCCGATTGAATTTTCTCAACGGTCATTTCTTCATTATGTTTGACTTCCTCCTGCAGATCGCGAAAGAGCAGCGCATTTTCTATTGATACGGCAAACAGGGGCGACAATAAGCTTAAGATCCGTTCATCTGTTTTCGTAAAAGTACCATCCCGTTTATTGAGACATTGTACCACACCGATCAGATCACCGATCGGACTGATTAAGGGAGTACACAAAATCGTATGGGTCGTATAGCCTGTGTCATGGTCTATTTCATTGTAAAAATGCTTATCTTGATAAGCGTTGACCACATTTACCATTTCCCGCTTGGTCGCCACATATCCAACCACACCGTGTGTCGCAGGTATCGAAATCGAATAGGAGCTCAGTCCTTCCGCATAGGCAGCTTGAAGTCGGTCGTCTTTTGCCTCATACATAAAAATGCTCGTTCGTTCTGCATCCAGGGCCTTGGACGTCTGCTGGGCAATAGCTGCGAGCAACGGGATGAATGCCAGATTGGACGTAATAATGTCACTCATCGCGATCAGGGTAGCGATCTCTTCTTCCCGTTGGATCAATTCTGCCCGATGTTGAATCAACTCGTCATTCTGATTATGCAGGCTATGGGCCCAATTTTGAAAAGTCGGTTTTTGGAAGGGCAGATCTATATAACCATCTATACCGTCCGACAGCACAGAGGCGGATACCTCATCTGTTTGCGACAAACCTAAAAACAACAGGCACTCGGGACTTTGGGTGCGCTGAAATATCTCTCGGAAAGAATGGCTCGTATCTTCCAGTGCAGCAAGGTCCGTTATGACGCCATCAAAATGGGTTTTATTCAATGCCAGAATGCCCTCGGAAAGAGATGTGGCCACCTGACACGCCAATGGAGGGGCTAAATCCGGAATCCATGCATTCGGAGAGACGGGTTCGCCCTGGACGATCAAGAATTTCATAAAGAGGCCACTTTCGCTTCGGGCTGTTTTGAACTGTATTGATCGATGGTAAGCGGCAATCGAATAGTGAATGTGGTGCCGGTCGTACTTGATGAGGCACTGACATCGCCGTGATGCTCTTCTACAATGCGCCTTACAACAGCCAGTCCAAGGCCGGTACCATGGGTTTTGCCGTGCGTGACAAACGGATCGAAGATACGTTCCCGTATTTCGTCAGGGATACCGCTACCGGTATCATGGATTTCCAGATGCACATATTCAGCGACTCGGGCGGCGGTGATCATGAGCGTGCCTCCATCGGGCATGGCATCTGCAGCATTTTCTGTCAGGTTATGCAGAATTCGTTTAATCCGCGGGGCGTCCAGCATCAGCTGACCTGTATACTGTGCGTGATGAATGATGTGTATACCCCGATCACGAAAATTACTGTCCAGAAAATCGACCACCTCTTCAATCACTTCATGCAGCGAAATGGCGTTCAGCTCAACGGCATGGGTGCCTTCAGAGAATTCCTGCAATTCCTCTGCCATATCACGTAATCGGCGAACTTCCGAGGTGATGGTATTGGCAAACCGTTGTCTTTTCTCTGTAGAGACCGCGCCGGTGACCGCCAGTTCCGCATAGCCGCGGATGATGGCCAGGGGGCTGCGTATATCATGAATGATGCTGCTTGCCATCTGTCCCACGATAGCCAGACGATCCGCCTGTATTTTTGATGCTTCCAGGGATTCATTTTCCCGGATTTGATGGCGAACCGCCTCGTAGAGCTGTGCATTTTCAATCGCCGAGGCAAAGAGGAAGGACATGATAGACAGCAGGCGTTCATCTGCATAGTCAAACATCCCGCTTTTTTTATTCATCGTTTCCATAACGCCGATCAACTCGCCGTGATAATTACGCACCGGAAAACATAAAATCGTACGTGTATGATAGCCCGTCATCCGGTCCACTTCACGATTGAATAAGGGTTCTCGATACGCATCGTCGACACGTAATGGCTGACCGATACGGGCAACATGGACAATGATGCCGGGTTCATCCATACCCAGCGTGATGGTCCGTCCGCCCTCTCCTTCTGCAACCCGTGACCATAAGCAGCCGTGTTCTTTGTCGTAGATGAACAGGCTGGTTCGCTCTGCATTAAGGATTTTAGAGGTTTCTTCAGCAATTCTTCGAAGGAGCGTGTCGAGGTCATTTCGCAGGTTGGCGGTTATAGCCCGACTGATGTCAAGGAATGTATCCAGGCTTTTTGTTCGCTCTGCAATGTCCTGTTGCAATGTTTTCAGTTTATACTGAGGTTGCGTCATCCATAAACAACGTTCGATTTGGGCGCGGAGACGAACCGTATCGATAGGTATCGAATGAATATGCCGGACACCGGCACGAATATAGTCCCCCGGGATGCCCTTCGTCTCCTGTGTCGTCAACATAATAGAAATCAGGCCAGGTGTTTGACGTCCTATCTCGTGTAAACCTTCGCTGCCGCCGAATCGTTCAGGCGTAAATTCCAATAACATCAGATCCGGGGTATTCGTCCGACATAAATGGGCGGCTAAGGCCGGTTCGGTCGAAACCATAATTCGATTCAAGAACGGTTCCAACGCATTGAGCGTATCCTCAATGACCGCAGGATCACTATGTATGAGTAATATTTGTCGGTCCATTATCCGCGTCCCTTACGTCCTTGAAGAAGACGTCCGCCGGGAGTCTGTACGCGTTACCCATCACCCTGCCCAGGGAAGTTTATAGTGAGGAAATCTTAAAAATAAACCAGTATGACGAGCTTTATTATAGAGTAAGAGAGCTTTAAAACCTATTGGCTATAGTGCAGTTAAGTTCGGAAGATATTATAGGAATGAAATTTATAGTTTATGATCTATTTGTCAACATTTGTTTAAGAAAGGCGCGTGGGCGGACGGGCAGGTGGGCAGAGATATTTTCCTCTGCCAAATACAGTCGGGTTCTATTTTCCCTGCCAAAATGACAGAAATCGAGAGGGATATGTGACAAATAACGGATAAATATATAAAAACCATGATGGCACGCGGTTTGCGTAATGTAGAAACCACGACGTGTCGGGCCCCAACAAGAATGGTCGAACCGAACAGGTGTGGAGAAGGTATAATATATAGAGGGCCGGTTAATCAATGGATTAAATTCCCATCCGTTTCTATTGATTACTTTTAAAGAAAGGTGAATATCATGGCCGCAGTCGAAGAACATACGCACGTTGAGGATGTTGCTAAGAAAGCAAGAATAGTCGACACCATCGCCGTGTTACCCGTTCGCAATCTGATTGTCTATCCCCATATGGCGGCGCCGCTGGTCGCGAACCGACCGGGGTCTATAAAAGCGCTGGATGAAGCGCTGCAACAGGATAAGCAGGTCATGATCCTGGCTCAGCGTGATCCGGAAGTGGATCGGCCGACGCCGGATGATCTGTATAAGGTTGGAACGCTTGCGAAGGTACATAAAGCCATGAGGTTGCCCGAAGACAGTTTGTATGTGGTCGTGCAGGGAATGGCCAGAGCACGGGTGCTGGATGTGCTTGAAACCGATCCGGTCCTGCGGGTTCGCGTGGAGCTGCTACCTGAACAGGAAGAGAAATCTTTAGAAGTGCAGGCGCTGGCACAAAATCTTTCAGACCAGTTTCAAAAACTGGTGGGTCTGGTCAATACGATGTCGGATGAATTGAAGATACCAGCGATCAATGTAGAAGATCAGCCTTCCAAACTGGCGGATTTCATTGCCTTCAATCTGAAAATATCTCTGGATGACCAGCAGGGTCTTTTAGAACGGACCGATGTGCCGGAACGCCTGAAGGCGTTGACGATTCTCCTCAGCCGGGAAGTAGAGGTGGCGGAGACGGGCAGTCGGATTCAGTCTCAGGTGCAGGATGAGATGGGGAAAGCCCAGCGTGATTATTATTTACGCGAGCAGTTGAAAGCCATTAAGAAAGAGTTGGGAGAGGGCAACGACAGCGGCGTGGAGGAACTGGAAGATCTCCGTAAGAAAATTGAAGAGATCGGTATGCCGGATGAGGTCCGGACTGAGGCGGAGCGGGAGTTAAACCGACTGACCAAAATCCCGCCCACATCGCCTGAGTATACGATCGCGCGCACCTATCTTGAGTGGATCACCGAATTGCCTTGGTCGGTCTCTACGGAAGACCGTCTTGATATTACAGAGGCCAAGGGTATTCTGGATGATGACCATTACGGACTGGAGAAAATCAAAGATCGTATTTTAGAGCATCTCGCCGTCCGCAAATTACGTCCGGATATGAAGGGACCAATCCTATGCTTTGTTGGTCCTCCGGGGGTTGGTAAAACCTCCCTGGGTCGTTCGATTGCACGGGCGCTGGGGCGTAAGTTTATACGGATGTCTCTGGGCGGCGTGCACGATGAGGCGGAGATTCGCGGACATCGCCGGACCTATATTGGCGCTCTGCCGGGCCGCATTATTCAGGGCATACGCAAAGCGGGGACAAATAATCCGGTTTTCATGCTGGACGAGATCGACAAACTCGGTCACGATTTCAGAGGGGACCCGTCGTCCGCCCTGCTGGAAGTGCTGGACCCGGAACAGAATGATACGTTTGTCGATAACTATCTGGATGTTCCGTTCGATCTGTCAAATGTGATGTTTGTGACGACGGCCAATGTATTGTCTACAATCCCCGGTCCGTTACTGGATCGGATGGAAGTGATCGAGCTGGCAGGTTATATGGAAGAGGAGAAGGTCGAGATTGCTGAGCGCCATTTGATACCCAAGCAGTGGGAGGAGCATGGCATCCCCGCGGATCAACTGACACTGGACCGGGAGGCGCTACGTCATATCATCGGGGATTACACGCGAGAGGCGGGGTTGCGAAATCTGGAGCGGGAAATCCGTACGGTCGCCCGTAAAGTGGCGCGCGCCATTGCCGAGGGTGAGAAAGGGCCGTTTACAATCATGCCCGATGATCTGCGTAAACACCTGGGGCCAGAGAAGTTTTTCTCTGAAGCGGCGGAGCGTACCGGTGAGCCGGGCGTAGCCATCGGGCTGGCCTGGACGCCTGTCGGCGGTGAGATCATGTTCGTCGAAGCGAGTAAAATGCCGGGCAAGAAAGGGCTCATGCTGACGGGACAGTTGGGTGATGTGATGAAAGAATCCGCTCAGGCGGCCCTGACCTACATTCGGTCCCATGCTGAAGATTGGGGTATTGACCCCAAATTCTTCGATGAACATGATATCCATATCCATTTGCCCGCAGGGGCTATCCCTAAGGATGGACCTTCTGCCGGCGTCACGCTGGTCACCGTATTGACCTCATTGCTGACCGGCCGACGAGTCCGCGACGACCTGGCCATGACGGGCGAGGTTACCCTGCGGGGCAAAGTGCTGCCGGTGGGCGGCATCAAGGATAAAGTCTTAGGCGCCCAGCGTGCCGGTATTACCACGATCATATTGCCCAGGCGGAACGAGAAAGACCTTGAAGATGTGCCGCAGGCGATCAAAGAGCAACTCAGTTTCTGCCTGGTGGATCGTATCGACCAGGTTCTGGAATTGTCCCTGATGGATAAGGCGGACGAAGGTGTGGATAGTCGGGTTTGGGTTGGAGAATTGGAGGAGAGCCTGGGGGCGCCGGCGGAGGGAGGCCATTTGAATTGAAGGGGATGGCAGAAAGGCGGGATGGGAGGATGGAAGGGTGGACCGTGACGTAAATCGGGGCTGCTTATGTGATTGACATTCCCTTAATATATGGTATTTTAAAACGAGAAGACGCGCCCTGAAAAGATCATTTGTGGCGCGTTTTTATGAAGAGTCAGGTTTCAGAATTGTTAAAAGGTGTTAATAGATGGATCCAAAACAGGCTGAGATGCATTTAATCATATGGAATCGAGCAAGGGCAGATCATGGCAGGCACAAGGGCCATCACTTTAAGAGACTCAACATAAGGGTAAAGGGGAATTGATTATGTCGGAGACAAAACGCTATGGTAAATTGACCATTGTGGTGTTGCTTGTCCTGGGGATGGTCCTGGGTGGTTTGTTTGTATCCAATATAGACCTGCTGTCCGACAGGCAAGGTATCGGCAGATCCTTCATGCCGGTGGTCAGTGCCGATCAGCGATCGTTACAGGAGTTCAGCGAAACGTTTGCCCGTATTGCGGAGGAAGTCAAGCCGTCGGTTGTGCTGATTCGGAGTAAGCGGGTCGTTAGAGCCGCTCAACAGCAGCTTCGCAATCCATTTGAAGAGTTTTTCGGCGGGACGACTCCACGGCGGCAGGAACCCCGTACGGATCGTGGCCTGGGTTCGGGGGTCATTGTGTCGGAAGACGGATATATTCTGACAAACAATCATGTGGTTGACAAGGCGGATGAACTGACGGTGTATCTGTCGGATGAACGTGAATTGAAGGCGGAAGTTGTCGGAACGGACCCGCGTACCGATCTGGCGGTGATCAAGGTCGATTCGGATGACCTGCCTGTGCTGTCTTTCGGCGACTCGGAGCAGCTTCGCGTCGGTGAATGGGTCATGGCTGTCGGTAATCCATTCGGCCTTTCCCATACGGTGACGGCGGGCATCGTCAGCGCCAAAGGCCGGAAAAGCGTCCTGGGGGGCGATTCATATCAAAATTTTATCCAGACTGATGCCGCCATCAATCCGGGTAACAGCGGCGGCGCTCTGGTTGATCTGGAAGGGAATCTGATGGGCATCAACACGGCTATCTATTCCCGTACCGGTGGCTATCAGGGCATCGGTTTTGCCGTTCCGGCCAACATGGCCCGTGATATTATGACCCGGTTGATCGAAGATGGTAAAATAACGCGTGGTTTTTTGGGTGTAGAGATCAGCGACCTGGATGCAGATCTGGCCGCTTCAATGGGTTTGGACGATGATAAAGGTGTTCTGATCGCCAATGTTATAAAAGGTGGACCGGCTGTAGATTCAGATATTCAAAAAGATGACGTTGTGCTCGCTCTAAATGGCATAGAGGTCGAAGATAGTGATGCCCTTCGCAACCGTATTGCAGATTTTCCGCCGGGTACGGAGATCGAACTTGAAATTTACCGTGACGGCAGGCGGAAGATGGTTGAGATCGAACTGGGGGAATTACCGGATAATCCTTCGCAATTGGCCTCATCAGAAGAACCGGAGAAGAGCCCGGCAAGCAACATCGGCATTGATGTGATGAATATCTCACGGGAGTGGACTCGATATTACGAGATGGGCAGCGGGGTGGTGATTGCCAAAGTGGTGGCCGGCAGTGTCGCCGAGGATAAAGGGTTGCGGCGCGGCGAGCTTATTACGGAAGTGAACGGCGAGCCGGTCTCCAATGTACGTGAGTTTGTAAGCATCATCCGTCAATTCGATGCAGGGGAAGCCATTCGGTTTCGGGTACAGCGCGGAGAACAGCAACGGCTGGTGGGGATTCGGATTCCGGTTGAATGAAGAAAGTGGTGAGTTGGTGATTGATAAAAGACGCGGGGTTCGGCCTCGCGTTTTTTTATTTGGAGTTGATTTTGGAGGGTTGGAGGTATATTATACAATTGGTGAATGTTGATTGGTGATTAGTGATTGAAAGGTCTATAATAATCAATAGGTTATAAACAGTTATATATGATCTATTACATGGCAATTTGGGTTTGCGTGTCGGAGAATATATTGGCATAGAGGAAGCGGCCATGTAGTGCGGCTGTGTAAGGAAGACATTATGTCTGAAGTACCAATTGTGCTTGTTATTCTGGATGGGTGGGGGCTCAGTCCGCATAGGGAGGCGAATGCGGTCAGGTTGGCTCGTACGCCGTATTTCGACCGGCTATGGGGTATGTATCCTCATACTCAGCTGAATGCTTCCGGTAAAGATGTGGGGTTGCCGGCAAATATTATGGGAAACTCGGAGGTGGGGCATCTTAACCTGGGCGCCGGCCGCGTGGTACAACAGGAAGTCAGCCGGATTAACCAGGCTATTGATGATGAGCGATTCTTCAGTAACGAGGTATTTACCGATCTCCTGCATCGTTTAAAAAGCAGAGACGGCGCGTTGCATCTAATTGGCCTGATGTCGAACGGGCTGGTCCACAGCGCTGAAAAACACTATCTGGCCTTGCTCGATCTGGTGAAACGTCATGGTTTGCCTGGAGATCGGGTTTTCGTGCACCCTATTCTGGATGGGCGGGATACGCCGCCTCGAAGCGCGCCTGATTTTCTTCGTTCTTTACAACAGACGATGTATGATCTGGGTGTGGGGCGTATGGCTACGGTAACAGGGCGGTATTACGCGATGGATCGGGATAACCGGTGGGAACGGATACAGAAGGCGTATGATGCCTATACACGGGGAACAGGTGAACAGGCTTCGTCCGCCGAGGAGGCCATACAGAAGGCATATGACCGGGGCGAGACCGATGAATTTGTACTGCCTACTGTCCTCATGGCGCAGGATGCACCGGTTGGTCCTGTCAAAGATGGAGACGGGGTTCTTATGTTCAACTATCGCGCCGATCGGGGTCGTGAAATGCTCCGGGTGTTTACCGTCCCTGATTTTGACGATTTCGATCGGGGGGACCGGCCGGATATCGCCGTCGCTACCATGACGAAGTACGATGCCACACTGGATGTCCCGTTTGCATTTCAGCCGCCCGGCGTGATGCATAATATACTGGGTGAGACGATCAGCACATACGGCAAACGGCAACTCCGCACCGCCGAAACAGAAAAATATCCGCATGTCACCTACTTCTTCAACGGTGGCCATGAAATACCGTTCGACGGTGAGGACCGTATTATGGTTCCCTCACCCAAGTGGGTGGCCACGTATGACGAACAGCCCGAGATGAGTGCGCCTGCCATCGCCTGGAAAGTGGTTCATGCATTGCAGGCGGCCGTCTATGATTTTATTTTAATCAACTTCGCCAATCCGGATATGGTCGGCCATACGGGTTCTATTCCGTCGGCTGTTACAGCAGTCGAGGCGGCGGACTGGGGCCTGGGCGCCATTATTGAAACGGTACGGAAGGTGGGCGGTAAGGCCGTCGTCACTGCGGACCATGGCAATGCGGAAATGATGGTCGATCCGGCCACGGGGCATCCCCATACGGCGCATACGACCAATCCCGTACCGCTTATTCTGGTTGATGATGAATACAAAGGAAAGACTCTGAGAGAAGACGGACGTCTGGCGGATGTGGCGCCGACGGTGCTGAATCTGATGGGCATTTTGAAGCCGGAGGAGATGTCGGGGGTGGGGTTGAGGACCGGCAGAGAGCCCCAGCCCTCGAATCGATTGGCGGCGCCGGGCCCGTCGAGGCGGATGTCGGGGATCAGCGCGTCGCGCTCGTTGAGGTCGAGTGGCCCCCGCGGGGCGACGAGGCGCAGCTCGAACTGCTCCTTGACGGGGGGCGTCAGCTCCAGCATGGGGTGGGCGATGGCGAACTTGTGCTCGAGGATCTCGACACGCAGCACGATGCTCCCCTGGGGCGTGGCCGTGCCCGGGTTGGAGAGGGTGCGCGTCTCCTTGGGCAGGGTCGTCGCCTGCTGCATCTGCTGCCACTCAGGCGAGAAGAGGCGGTCCTCCAGGTCGATGAGCGTGCCGCCTATCTGGGTCTCGCCGAAGACGCTGTAGTCCCACACCTGCACACATGCACACATGCATATGTGCATGTGCATGTGCATGTGCATGTGTACACTGCAGTCCTACACATGTGCATGCAC
>CAJXCW010000088.1 GCA_913051705.1 uncultured bacterium | reverse complement strand
TATGACTACGGTCTCTGAATACGTACATCCAGCACGGCCGCCTGTCCGGCGGCAACAGCCTCCAGTCCACGATTAAGCGCTTCAGGCAGGGCCTTCGGATCATCGACCTGTTCGCCGTAGGCATGACAGGATTGAGCAAGCCGGGCGAAATCGGGGGAGGGGGACAGGTCCACGCCGGGAAACCGGTTGGTCTGTTTTGCTGTGCCTTCAGGATAGTGCATCAGCCAGGACCGCTTGGTGGCAAAATGCATCTGGTTGTTGAGGATGACCGTGAGGAACGGGGTCTTGTGTTCGGCTGCCGTCCACAGGGCGGCGGTTGGGCATCCGAACATAAACGTACCGTCCCCAACCAGGGCGACGACCGTACGCTCCGGCGCCGCCAGCTTCGCGCCGATGCAGGCGCCCAGCGCCCAGCCCAGACTGGCGCCGCCGCTTGTAAACCAGGTGCCGGGCTGCGTGCGGGTCAGCATACTGTGTGCGAAACGGGCATTGGTGACCGTCTCATCCATGACGATGACATCCTGCCCGAGCGCCTGATCGACACAACGTATGAGCCAGGCCGGGGTAATCAAGGATTGTGACGCCTGGTCCTGCGCTGTTTGGCGTAAGGCGCTGCGCTGGTCGGTGTGCTTCTCAGCCAGGGTCTCCGCTCTTCTGTTATGCCTGTCCCGGTCTTCGGTTGTAAGCGTATCTTCTAGGGCTGATAAAAGCCCGCTGAGCGTTTTCGACGTATCCACCTGAAGCCGAAAATCAGCCGGGAATGTGAACAGTGGCATGGTGGCCTTCAACGGGTCGCTGTCCAGCCAGAAGATTCGGGCATCGGCACGTGGTATGACATTTGCCGGAATATAGGGCACATCACAATCAAGAATGAGTACCACGTCCGCTTCTTTCAGGTGTTCGTTGGGCGAGATGCCGGCCCAGAGCGGATGAGCTGTAGAGATATTCAGGCAACTGGCGGTAGCCGTCACGACCGGGGCCCCGATACACTCAGCCAGGCTCGTCAGCGTAGCCACCGCGTCGGTATGCCGCCCGGTAGATCCGGTGATGACAAGTGGATATTGCGCCTGGGCCAGGGCCTCGGCGATGGGCCTGAGGACGTCAGGACTCGCATCGGGCAGGGTGACCGGTTGCAACACCGCCGGCATGCGCAGGTTCTGCACAGGTTCCATCAGCACTTCGCGTGGCAGTGTCAGATAGGTCGGTCCACCGGGTTCAGAGGAGGCCACCTGAAACGCCCGATTCATAACATGATGAATACTCTCATTACGTCGTAACTCATAGGTCCATTTGCAGTAACCGCGGACTGCCATCGACTGATCCGTTTGATCCTGTATCCAGTGGATCCACAGATCACGATGCCCGGCCATCTCGTCTTCAATCGTCAGTGGAGCCGTCCCAGCGCACAACACCATAGCGGCGCGTGCCCGCTGGGCATTGTGCAGGCCACCGCCCAATTGCATGGTGCCGGCATCAACATGGACCAGGACGGTTTGAGGTTGCCGCGACAACAGATAATGTCCGTGCGCTGCGGAAATGGCGACAAGTTCATCCGGACAGGTGACCAGTTGCGGAACTGATACGCCCTGCGCTTCAAAACGCGTGATGGCCTCCTGGATAGGAAAAGTATCTGTCCCCGAATTCAGGAAGATAAAATCGCTCTGGTTGTGGTTGAGGAGCGCTACGAAGGCGTCGGCGCCGCAGGTGATAGGTAAGGGCATGGTGATTGGTGATTGGTGATTGGTGATTGGTAAATGGTGAATGAGATAATAAAGGGTAACTTGATGAGATTGTCAAATGATCAACTTGACAGAATGGTGAATGATGGTTAAAATAATGGTCCTCCCAAGTTTTTTAAGCATATAATCCAATTGTAACAGTGAAAGACCATGTTATGAATTTATATAACGGACTGGAAACAATAAGGATTTCAATCACCAATCACCAATCACCAATTGGTATCACGTATCAGTTCAGGAGATGCCCTGAAGGTTAATCAGGCACTGTGGCGGTGCGAAAGATATGAAGCAAAAATAGGGTTTAAGTTTTTTTGTCCTGCTGAGTGTTCTCGGCGTCATGGGCGTATTTTTTCTTTCTACCGATACGGCCTCGTTGGCTCAGGTAGCCGATCGTATCAATATAGACTACCTCCTGCTCTGTATCTTTGTCGTACCGGTAGTGGATTGGCTCATTGCCGGTTTTCGTATGTGGCTATTTACCCAGCATATGTTGGGACGTTTCGTAGCGTGGGCGCAGACAAAAAAGCGCGTGGCGATCTGGGTGACCCGCCTTTCAACGCATCCCAATGATAGCTGGGAAACACTCATTGTTCTGATTCGCAGGCACAAACTACGTCTGTGATATAGCCATGATTCCATAAGGAGATTCCCTTGCAATTCTACCCTATATGTCGTTCGGGATTGGTTGTCTTTATTGTGGCGCTGCTGGCCATCGGTTGTGGCGGCGGTTCCGATAGCGACGGGCTCAAGTCCCTGGCCCGCGAGTCCCTGGCCCGAATCGACGGTGAACTTATTCTCACTGGCTTGCAGGCGCCTGTAGAAGTCGTGCGGGACCAGTATGGGGTGCCGCACATCTATGCGCAGAATATCGACGACCTTTTCTTCGCGCAGGGATACGTGATGGCCCAGGACCGGCTCTGGCAGTTGGAGATGTGGCGCCGGTGGCGTGAAGGACGTCTGTCCGAAATCTTCGGACCGGAAGCCTTCGACTACGATGCGCGTACACGACTGATGATGTATCGGGGGCCGTTCGACGACTCCGAGTGGACAAGCTACCATCCCGAGGGCGAGCGCATCTTCACCGCCTACGCCAATGGCATCAACGCTTATATCGATCAGCACGCGGACAACCTGCCTGTGGAGTTCAAGCTCACCGGCGTTGAGCCCGGTCGTTGGACCAACGAGACGGTTGTCCGGCGTTGGACCGCCCTCAGATTTCCAAGCGCAGGGAGTAATGCGGTGAGTGAAATCCAACTGGCACGAGCCGTGGCAGAGTTTGGCGTCGAGGAGGCTAACCTCCGCGCGGCGCCTCTTCCGTGGGATGACCTGAAGGTGCCGGAAGGCCTCGATGTCACAACCATCCCGGCGGAGATTATGGACATCATGCGCGCCGGCGACAACGATCCGTTCGTACCGGGCCGTCTTCCGGCACTTGAAATCGTCGAACCTTACCGTAATCTCGTGTCGGGGCAGCGGACGGCAACGGCACCGCCGATGGAGCAGCTACTAGAGATAGGGAGTAACAACTGGGCTGTGAGCGGCGATCTTTCCGTGACCGGCAAGGTGATGGTCATCAACGATCCCCACCGGCGTCTCGAGAATCCGTCGCTGCGATATTACGTGCACCTCAACGCGCCCGGATGGAATGTGATCGGGGCCGGTGAGCCGCCCTTTGTGGGCGTGAACGTGGGACACAACGAGCGGATGGCATGGGCGTTCACCTTTGCCGGGGTGGATGTGAACGATGTGTTTATAGAGGAGGTTAATCCGGAGGATCCGCATCAAGTTCGATGGCAGAACGGCTGGGAGCCGCTGCGCATCATACGTGAAGAGATCCCTGTAAAAGGCGAAGCGCCGCGAAGCATCGAATTGAAGTTCAGCCGCCACGGTCCGATTTTTTTCGAGGACACCGTGAACCATCGGGCCTACGCGGTGCGTTCGATCACCCACGAACCAGGTACTGCCCCTTATTTAGGAAGCTTCCGAATGGCCCAGGCAGAGAACCTCAATGATTTCTTCGAACGGGCTATGTTCTGGAAGGTTCCCACCCACAATCTGGTGGCCGGTGATGTAGAGGGCAATATCGCTTTCCAGGCTTCGGCACTCACACCGGACCGGAACGGCTGGAACGGACGGCTGCCGGTGCCCGGTACGGGGAAATACGCGTGGCGTGGATTCCGGAGCGACCTTCCGCGTGAGTTCAACCCGGAGCGGGGCTGGGTCGGATCAGCGAACAACGACACCCATCCGCAGGACTACCAGGGTCGACCGGTGATGTTCCACTCCGCCAGAGGTGTAGAATTCTCGCGTATTGCGCGGTTGCGTCAACTCCTGAAGTCCGACCAGAAGTATTCGATAGAAGACCACCAGAAGATACAACTCGACGCGTACTCGCTGCGGGGTGAGGCCGACATCCCCCTGTTCAGCGGATGGACATCTGAAGATGCCGATGTGGAGCGTGCCCGCGATCTGGTCGCTACCTGGGATGCCATCCTGGCGAAGGAGAGCGCCGCCGCGGCGATCTATTACATCTGGCGCGCCGAGGTCGATAGAGCCGCGTACAATCCCGAGACACCCGAGGACCAACGCCGACCCCTCGTCGAGGAAGGGCTGAAGAAGGCTGTGGACCGTCTGATAAAAAAGCTGGGCCCGGACTGGTCACAGTGGCGATACGGACGCTTACAGAACAATGCGTTTCCTCATATGCTGGCGGCCGAATTTGATCTACCCGATGTCGAGCGGTCCGGCGGGTTCGGCACGATTGCCGCCAGCTCGGTCAGCTTCCGCCATGTTCTGGACACGGCCGACTGGGATCGTTCCGTATTCACGATCACCCCAGGCCAGTCCGGACAGCCCGAGAGCCCGTTCTACGGTAGCCTCCTGGCGCGATGGGCTAACGATGAGTATTTTCCTCTGGCTTACGGCCGCAAGGCGGTCGACGAACAGGCCACTCATCGATTGACTCTGCGGCCGGAATAAGCTTTGACGTTCGGGTTTCTAATTGCGGAGCGATTTTCCGAATAGGCTCTAAAGCAAATACCTGGCATTGACACGTTGACTCCGGCAAATTAATTATAGGCCTGCAAATAAACCATGTAGATTTGCAATGGACTAATTAATAGGTCGTATTATCAGCGTGCATTGATTGAGAAACTACGGAGCATCCTCCGGCACGGTAGAAGCCGTCAAGTGGCAAAGTCGGTCCGTGTCCCATAAGGCAGAGCCGGTTATACGAGGATCTGACAGGTAAAGCTCTGTGCCCTCGCCCAGCGTGCTGTGCGAAGTGTTCAGCGTCTCTCTTACGGTGGCCAGATAATCGCTCGCCTGCCTATCCGGTATGACGGCTTCGTCTGCAGCGTGGCGGGCCGCTTCAAAAAAATAGGCGTCGGAGAGTCCGGGCCACATCCGGGCAAACGTGTCGGCATGGCCAAAATAATCCATACCACAAATCCTGCCTGCGATACCCACCAGGACACCACTACAACCTTCCGGTAGAGATATACTGTTCCCATAAGCGGCCATCAGATCGCTGGCTTTTTCATAACTTTCCGGCAAAGACTGCGTTTCGGATTCGACGTGCATATCGCTCATGGTCCGGGTGACATCATTCCAGACCTGATTTTGATCGCCGTGTCCTCTGCCGCCGGACTCACGGTCTTCCCGGACGCTGACATTATTGTTTGCCCGCAGACTGTGTGGCGCATAGTGGGTTGCTTTAAATCCGTGGGACACACTGGACCAGCGGCCTTCCTCCACACAGCTCACCGGAAGGGTAAACGTGCTGGCAGCGGCTACAAGCACGGTGACATTTACAATACGATCCTGCTTGGCGCCCGTGAGCATTATGCCTTCCGGAATCAGGATTCGTCTTGTCCCCCGATTGATGATCTGCAGTTCTGACACGACCCCGTCCTCGGACATTTCGGTAACCTCTGCGTGGCTGGCTTCAATGGCTTCTTTAAGCAGATCGTAAGACGGGGTATGGCCGTTAGGGCTGTAAATGGGAAAAAGAGTGAGGTTCTTGTGGCGGATAGCCGTTCGAATCTCGAGCGAAGAAATAAAAAGGCGGGCCGCGTTCAGGGTCGCTTCACATTGCTTTTTTACCACTGCCTCGGCCCGATGAGGAAATAACGCCAACAACATTTTTGTTTCCGGTAGCAAGTCTCTCTTGAACAGGGCCTCCAACCGGGATCCTACACCGGCCACCACGTCCTGACGTGTCCAGTCTTCGGATGCGATGAAGGTCTCCAAAACGGTTCTGTGGATCGCGTGACGTTCATCTATCGGGTCGGAGACAAGATCCAGAATGTCCGCCCCTTTGTGGCACAGGAACAGTTTGAGGCGAACCGGGGACTGGTCGTCGTCGTCGTGGGCTTCGACATCAACATCCGCCAGAACCTTTCCGACGTCCATGACCGGAGCGAGCCACGAAGCGATCTTTCGCGGTACGTACCCCACTTTCTCAAAGTCCTCGTTTTCTATGCGGATGGCATGGCCGTCGTGAGGATTATCCGGTTCGCGTTCTAAGCTGAGGTTGTCACCGGGTTCGGCATCGGCATCGCAGAACTGGGTGCCCGCGATCACCGTCCTGATATCTCCGAGCCATTCTTCCTCTAATGGTATGGGTTTGGTCATGATACATACTCCTCGAGGCCGCCAAAAGGCATTATCCGAAGTGGGCCTTCATGGGATTGAAATAGTGGTCCACCCAACCCTGTTTGTATTGCATACCGTGCTCAGGAAGATTGGTGTGTATCAGGGTGATCTCCGTACCGTTAGAGACAGGGACCAGGTTGATCTCCAGATTGGAATCGGGCTCTTCATCCTTAAATATTGTGGTCCGCCAGGACTGGACGATGTGGGTATTTGCTACAAGAGCAATGTTTTTTCCCATGATGAAGTCATTCCATGCAGTAAAAGATCCGCCGACCTGATCCGAAGCTGTTGCCGCGCCACCTGTCATATCAGTATGCGTTTCGGAATCAAGCCAGGCGGCGTAAATCTCATCAGGTGAAGCAGGTATAACATCGGATACGATAAAATCTATAGCCACAAAACCTCCCATGTATTTTTCGTTATAAATTAATGATGTTACGGTTCAATCGGTAATTTCTAACCATATCGACTTGAATCGGAGCTTCCGGAGATGTCTTGTATGCATTGATATCCCCCTTTCTCAAATCTGCGATTCGTTGCATCACCTCCTCGCGTGACAGGCCGTATTTCCTTTTCAGATAACACCCTGTCACTGTTCCTGTTCGCCCGATACCACCGAGGCAATGGCACCAGTCAATCCACCACATAGTGCACCCACTAGCGCACCATGGCTCCTGGGCGTCAACCATAGATCCTATTTGTTGACCAGAAGCAGGGAATAGTAAGAATAGGTGAATTTTAAAAATATGGCATAGAATTCCCCATTCTATTATATATCCGACTGATGAGGCGGTAGTTGTTTATATGCGTAAACGGGTTCATCAATTGTTGGTCCTTGAAAGTTCAATTATCGTGTACGGGTGTTTGCCTCGCATACATGATGATGACTTTCCGAAGATAAAGAGAGAGGACACCATGATGAAGGAAATAACCCAGGATCAAAAGAATGTGTCAAGTATAAATCGATGAGTGTCACATGATATGACGTCCGGATTAATATTCTTTAAACTGTGTATAATTGTAAACGGCCAGATCTCATATATGACAATGGCATTAAGGATGAGCCTACTAATTTTGCCATTTTTCTAATCGGCAGTTTGCTCCCTTTTCACACATACCGATATTGGCGGCTTCCATACTGGAATGTGCAACAATCACAGGCCGTTGATCGTTTGGGCAATGAACGTCAATCCATTCGATTATCTCATGGCCATAGTGATCCCCGATGAAGAAATCCAGGAAGAGGACATCCGGGTAGGTCTTGTTTTCAAATTCATACCGTAGATCCGGCCAATTATCGAAGGCCTTAAGCTCGCAGTGCGCTCTAATTTCAGCGCCAAAGCCCTTGACCCAGGCATCTCGATTACCTTGTTTATCATCTATAAACCAGATTCGGCGCAAAGCATTTCCCCCAAAGCCCAGGATACTTCATGTGGTATATTTACATGATACGGTGTGGAGACAACTCTCTGTACACAGGTATTGCAACCGATGTAGAACGCAGATTCGAAGAACATCAGAGGGACAAAGGCGCGAGGTACCTCCGGGGACGTGGGCCTTTACAGCTCGTGTTCCAGAGAGCAGTAGGTACCAGGAGCCAGGCTTCGAAGGTTGAATATCAGATAAAAAAGTTGTCGAAAGTACGTAAGGAAACACTCATTTCGGATGGTGAACTTTTTGAAAATTTCCTGACATCACACTAATGAGATAGGTTTATTTTAACGCATTTATTCTAACTTTTTTTCCGGCGATGAGCCTCTTTATTTCCGTATTCTAATGTTGCAGGAACTACCTTTGATATCGACTAATGCCCACCACCTTCATACCGCCTCTCCCCCGCCGTCACAGCAACCGCCAGGCGATTCTGCAGCGGCGGCAGCGGACAGGTGGCAAAGGCCGTGAAGGCACACGGCGGGTTATAGGCCTTGTTGAAATCGATAAACGTGGTCCCGTCCGCGCCCGGTGGGTCGACATACAGAAAACGCCCGGCGCCGTATGTTTCCTCTCCGTTGGTTTCGTCTGCAAAAATGACAAAGAGTTGTTCGCCATCGATCGGGTCCAAACGGTATTCCTCGCCATTGATCTCGAATACCAGGGCCCCGGGCGACGGTTGCTCACGGACCGTGCCGTATACCGTAGGCACGGTGATCATCTTCGGCGGATCGTAGGGTTCTATAGTCGCCTGGACTCGCCAGGCCGGATCGATATCGTACATGTCAACCCCCTTGAACGCCTGAAGATCCGGATGTTCACTGTCCCGAAGTCGCACCGCCTTGCTGCCACCCTCCCGCTCGATGATGAACCAGCTCAATGTGCCATAGGTCAGTTCCGTAGCCCCACGGCCGATGACCAGATCCATAGCCATTATCGGCGCCCCATCATGCAGCACGTCCACACCGGAGTTCACCTTGATGCCGACCTTGCCTTCCTTTATAATAAACGACCCCATATAATCCGGTACCTTATCCGCTGGAAACACGAGGTCATTGGATGCATGCGCCCCGAAGGTATGTTCCCCCTCGTCCAGCCAGAACAATCCCGATAAATTCAACCACCCCGTCTGACTCGTGAGCGACGCCATGCGTTTCTCATGCCACTGACTGATTTCCACCTTATGTGCGACGGGATCTACCGGCGGTGGTGGTGGCTTAGGGGTGTCACAGGAGATGGTAACTACGAAAAAAACAAGGGCGCAGAGGCTCAGCAGGATGGTTGAATTATTATTTGAAGGCATGTGTAGTCTCCTAATTATCTCCATATCCGTATGGTTTTTTCTTCTGATCAACTATACGGAGAGAGGAAATCGGGGGCCTGCAAGTTTCCTGGTCGATACCGTGATAGAAATCCAAGAAGTGGTGGCGTGGTCAGTAGATTTTCTATATTGATAGAATGTGTTTGCAATATACCTCTCGTATGGACCTTGTAGGACCATTCTCGGCAGAAAAACGCTGAACCCGCACAGTGGAACGAACAGGCCCTGTTTAACAGAATCCGATACACCCCGTGTCTGCCGGGAATCCACTGATTCCGCATCGAGATGAAATCGCGTGTAAAGCTAAAGCGAATCGCTGGCTCGGTCAGATCTGTGGCCACATTTTTCCAGTCGCGATACGCTCGATAGGCCACGGATGTGCCGATCAGATCCCGCATGGTAATCGAAAACTGCTTTGTAAGCGCATGGTCCTGTTCTTCCGGAAACAAATCATTTCTATGATCGAAACGCGTAGCGGCATCCATCACCATTCAAAAATGGTCCATCCACGGGATCTGGGGAAATCGCTTGGGAAACAGCGCAGTGAGAATATCCACCATCTCCGGCTCCATCGGGCGACCCCATACCTCCCAGATGTGTAACGGATAGAACAACCCGAACAGTAAGCCGGTCAATGCCGCCTGGGGTATGGCCACATCAGGGTCTTCCAGATGATCATCAGGCAACGTTTCTACCGTCACCTGGCCCCGATTCAACTGCAACGCTACACCACCAATATCGGTATCTATAACAATCCGTTGTTGCAGATCCTTATACGCCGATTTCTGCAGGCGCTCATGGAATACCGGCTTCATTTTTCTCAGCGTCGAGGCGAGATTGATGATTTTGGCCATGCCGCCTTTTTTATAAGGGACTTTAACGGACTGAACGCCTTCATGCTCTAAAACGCACAGACGGGATAAAGGCAGGTCCGACGGCAGATCCAACCGGATGGAGGTTACGCCTGACGATAACGCCTTTCGGGCCAGGGTGCGTAACAGGGCATCATGTATCCGAGGTGACGGATGGACGCCGGCTTCATGGACCACAAGCTGATGCCCCTTGATCCTGGTGAGGGCGTAGCCGGATAGATTGTCTCCGTCGGTAATCACCATCCCGTCAAAATAAGGGTCTCGTCGGAGCCAATTCCAGTGGGCGGTATCCCGGCGAGTGATGCCGGGTGTGTCCCGATAGGCGTTTCCGTAAAAAGGGGGGAGCAACGACATATCCGACCGACGTAATGCCCGGCTGCCCGGTACTGAGGGAAACGACTGTAACTTCTGTAACCTGGCAAGGCCCTCGATGGTGGTGGTATATTCCGGCAGAACCGTCATATATCCAAACCGATTGTAATAGTCTTCCGGTATGGAAAACAGTATGGAGACATCGAACCCCTCCTGTGCCATAAACGCCATCGAATCGTTCATCAGCATGGTGGCCAGTCCGCGTTTCCGAAAGGCCGAATCCGTACCCACAGACGCAATGCCGCCCATACGAAGCGTAGACGATCCGATACAAAGTTCCCGGTCGATAATGTATAATTGCGCCACAATCCGTCCATCTTCATCTTTGATGGTCCGAATCAACGCGTCCGAATGCCGGGGGTGCCGGCGCATCCGCCGGCAAAAAGCGAATTCTTCATGGTACCGACTGAACACCCGTCCGGCAAATTGATCTGATTCAAGGCGTCGTGCTTTACTTGCCCCAGCCATCGAACCGATATTCCATTCTATATCCATATCCATGTAAACAATTCCCCTGACCAGCGGTTCACTCGGTGGGGTTATAGCCCCCGTACGCGGAACTTTCTACTCGGCAGTCAGACCTGCCTATATACTGCCCACTTGTCCACCTACCCACCCTCATCTCCCCACCGCCTGCTCATACGGTTTCGTCTTTATATTCGGTAGCCGCTCCCAATACCTTGCCGTGGGTGAATCCCGCCAGTCTTTATCCAGCGTATCCCAGGTGAATGGCTCCCCAAGCCAATTATAATGGGGTTGCAACCAGCCTTCGACAATCGAATGGCTTTGACCGGTGTACCGAAAATCTATCGATAGCCGTAACACATCATGCGTATGGTTGTCCGCTGCCGCGTGTACGGTCAATGCTTTGAAAATAAGAACATCTCCCAGGCGGTAGTCGGCCTGAAACCATTCCAGATCCGGATCGACATCGACGGCATGGCCGCCCGGTCCTGGAGCCGTATGTGCAGACAGAAAACCGGCTTTATGACTGCCTTTCAGCAGCTTCAAGCCACCAACTTCCGACGGAACATCTCCCAGAGGCGCCCAGCAGGATAATGTTTCTGTGGAACCGCCGACATAGAACCAGTCCTGATGCGGCTGGGTGCCGCGCTCATTATCATTCGGAAAGGCAATGCGGGCGATGGTCATCGGCAGGGCAAAGACCGGTTCTTCAAAAAGGTCCTCCATCATCCGGTGCATCTGATCATGTAACTTAATTCGATGAAACGCCTCCAACGCCTGAATCTTAGCATACACAGGCCGCCAGCCCTTCGACCCTTCCACCAGCGGTTCATGATCCGTTAACCCATCCATAAGCGCCGACCCTTCCTGCAACCAGCCTTCTTCCCGACAAAATCCCAGAATACACCGCCGTATAAACAACGCCTCCTCCTTCGGAAGGATATCCCTTATGAACAGATACCCATCCTCCTTCAACCGCTTTCGAAGCGCTCCCGGCTGATCCAACAAATCATTAGATTCAGTAAAATAGTTCAATGAAACCCCTTCCGCTTATCCCACAATCTAAAATCCGAAATCCGAAATCTCTCTATCCCTTCTGAAGCACCCGTCCCGCCAGCACCCCCATATGCTCCCCCTGATCAATCACCACCGCCCCGTTGACCAGCACATAGTCGATCCCCTGCGCATATTGATGTGGATTCATGAAATCCGCCCGGTCGATTACGGTGTCCGGGTTGAACACCACCAGGTCCGCCGCCAGACCTACATCGACTTTACCACGATCCTTCAAACCGAGTCGTTGCGCCGGCATACCGGTCATTTTATGCACTGCTGTGGGCAGATCGAAGAAACGGTCATCCCGGCAATACTTGCCCAACACACGAGGAAACGTGCCGTAATAACGCGGATGCGGCGTAGTTTCGCTCAGAGGGCCATACGTGGCGGCGGCCCCGCCGTCGGAGGCAATCATGACAAGGGGATGGGTCAGCACGGATTTAATCTCTTCCTCGCTCATCCCGAAACCGACCATACCCACGCTGCCATTCTCATTGATGAGTAGCTGACGGACAAATTCAAAGGGATCTTCTTTACTTTCGGCAACTATTTCAGATACCCGTTTACCGATATGAACCTGGTGTTCCTCTTTGCTGACACTTGTAATCATGACAGCGCTCCAGTCTCCGAGCATATCAATTTTAGCCAAGGCCGCCCGCTTCATCCGGGCTAACAGAGCCGGTGTCTGGAGTCGTTTAACGAAGGCGTCTGTCCCGCCGTCCCGAAAACGCGTTGGAAATAAATTCCGGAGGGTGGTTTGATAGGCGATATAGGGATATCTGTCGAGCGTGATATCCATGCCTTCCGCGTTGGCCTTTTCAATGATTTCGAAAGCCTGACTGATTTTGTCCCAATTCCTTTTGCCGGACGCTTTGAAATGGGAAATTTCAAGCGGGATCTCCGCTTTCCGGGCAATATGGATGGCTTCCTCGACCGCCTCAATCAGCCGATCGTCCTCATTACGCATATGTGTGGCATAGATGCCGTCAAAGGATCGAGTTACTTTGCCCAGCTCGGCGATCTCATCTCCATTAGCAAAACTGCCCGGGCTGTATTCCAGCCCGGAGGAAAGGCCCCAAGCGCCCTCAGACATCGCCTGTTCGACAAGGGCCTTCATTACATCGATCTGCCGGGCTGTAGCCCGCACATTCTTATTGCCGACCACCAACCTCCGGATCGTTCCCTGCCCTACGAAGGAGATAAAATTGACCCCAATCTGGTTCTTCTTCAGCGTGGCAAACAAGCCCGTAAAATCCTTCCAGTTGATATCAACCTCGTAACGGGCCCCATAACCTTCCTGCAATCCTTTGAGTTGGGTATCCGTTAACGGCGCCAGCGACCCCCCATCCTGCCCCGCCACCTCGGTCGTCACGCCCTGACGGATCTTACTCTCCGCCTTGGGATTGACCAGGAGCGCCAGGTCTGTATGAGAGTGAATATCTATAAAACCGGGACACACGATCATACCGGTCGCATCAATCACCCTTTTGCTACCGTTATCCCTCAACGACCCCATTTCAACCACCTGATCCCCGATGATTCCGACATCCGCAGAAATCGCTGCCGCGCCGGTCCCGTCGATAACCATACCCCCGGTGATCAACACATCATACTTCGGCCGCTGCGTACATCCCCCCAACAAGGCGGACATACCCACCGTAGCGGCGCCGGCGCCGGCCAGTCCCGTGGTCTTGATAAATGTCCTTCGTGTCCAATTCATAGAATACTCCTTACCTCGTTTTAACCATCTACCTTTTTAGCCGCTCTTGGAGTCTATGCAGACGTGTTTTTTCAATATCTGTATATTCCGGATGTCCTGCTAAATTTTTCAACTCATATGGATCATGACTTCTATCGAACAGCAGATAGACTTCCTGTTCGGCGTTGATCGCGATTTTCCATTCCGGGGTCATCATCATACATTCCTGTCGGTATTCCGAGATCGATTCTTCCCGGTGTGGTTGCTCAGGATCGCCAAGGACAGGGCCAAGCGACCGGGCGTCCTGGTCATGCGTTATTTCACCGCCGGCCAGGTCTACCAACGTCGGTCCGACATCAAACCACTCTACCATCGTATTGGAAACAGACCCGGCCAGACCAGAATCCGGCGTACGGATCAATAGAGGCACGCGAACGGCGCCGTCCAGGAAGGTTTCTTTATAGATGAGTCCGGCATCCCCGTTATGTTCACCGTGATCGGAAGTCAGCACGATGACCGTATTATCCAGCTCACCCCGTTGTTCTATGACAGATAGAATGTGGCCGATCTGGTCATCGATCAGGGTCACATTCCCCGCATAATCCGCGCGCATGGCGCCGACATCGCCGGGGTCGAGTTGGGGCGCCTGTTCGAATCGTTGATCAATCGTGCCGCGAGGCCGGTCGGAGCGGTCTTCAGGTCTCGACGCGGGGGCAGGCATCTTACCCGGATCATACCTGTTCGCATAGGCCGCCGGTGTATCCCAGGGTTCATGGGGACCGCCGAAGCTCACCCAGCAGAACCAGGGTTCCGGGCGGTCGTAATTCTTCAAATACCGACTCGCCTGCTGACCGACATAGACATCGGCATACCACGCCAGAGGCAGGGAAGACGGTCGAACCATATGCGGTTTGTTGGCAAAGCGATCCTTGAAATCCTGCCGATACGCTTCCCACAAACCATGATCCTGCCAGGCAGCGGTCATATGGCTCAATACCCGGGTGCTGGCACGTGGACCACCGATTTCGTTCACATCGTCGAGACCGTACGCATGCATCAGGTGCTCCCGATCCCGCAAATCGCCCTTGTGCGGATGCAGGTGCGTCTTACCGAAAAGACTCGTGCGATACCCTGCCTCACGAATCGCCTGCATCCAGGTTAGCGTTTCCGGCGGCAGCGTATGTTCCATATTATTCCACACCCCGGTGTGGTGTGGATACAAACCCGTAGCCATCGACGTCCGGGCAGAAATACAGACCGGCGAGGTCGTCACGCATTGCGTAAACCGCATGCCCTCTGCCGCGATGCGATCCATATGCGGCGTCTCTATCCACCCGCCGCTGCAGCCCATGGCATCCCATCGCTGCTGGTCGGTCATGAGTAGTAGGATGTTGGGATATGAGTTCATTGGTGATTGGTGATTGGTGATTGGTGATTGATTACTCTGCACGCTGCACTGTCTTTCAAGTATTTTTCCTGCTCTATATATAACTCAACCGCCCCTTCCCATTGCATGCCTGTAACAGTCGCCCCATGTATCGTACCGTCCTCCATGGATTCAAAAAAACGGACGACGTTCAGGTTGGCCCCGCAGAAGTCGGTATTTGTGAGATCAGCGCCGGCGAAATTAGCGCCTTCGAGGTCGGCCTCTCGTAGGTCGGCACCAGATAAATTTGCATCACGCAGATCGCTATTGGTGAGATTGGCCCCGCTCAAATCCACACCCGCCAACCGGGCGCCGCGTAAGTTGCAATTTTTAAATTGCAGGCCGTGCATGTCAAGGCATTTAGGAGCCCAACCTGACAGGTCGATGCTGATGATGACTTTGTCTCTATAGCGGTCAAATGAGTTGGCTTCTCGTAACCGGGCAATAGCTTTTGGTTTCATCGTTCCCGTTTCATACCGCTGGTCACCGGGCCAGGGATCGGCATTGTGATGATATAAACTGGTACGCTCCCAGAAGCCGGGACGGTCTTCTGCGAGTAGAGAAATATGGTGGACCCATTTGAGGCTTTTGTATAAATACCGGGCAGGCGTCAGTGTCCGTACGGGATACCCGTGTTCCACGGCCAGCGGTTCACCGTCGGCATGGGTCACCAGCCAGGTTTCAAGCCGGGCGATTTCGATGGGCAGGGAGGTGTCATGGTTACGGGCGGAATACGCCCCGAACCAGACATATCCGGCGGCTTGTTTCGGTTCGGCCTGATTCAACAGATGCGCCAGTGGAAATCCCGTAAATCGTATGCCTTTGTAGGACCAGCCCGTGACACAGTGAATGTCCGTCATCAATTCATAAGTGGATAAGGCGTATATCTCATCCAGAGTCAGTTCAAACGGCTTATCAACCAACCCATCCACGACCAACCGCCAGTTCGCCTCATCCAACCCCGCTTCCGTCGGGCCCCGCTCTCCGGTCACACGAAACCGATCCGTAGCTGTCTGGCCAGGAGGCAGCCAGTTGGATTTTTGAATTATGAATTTTGAATTATGATTGCTATCAGACATAAACTCACTGCATCAATATTAGTACACGCACGGCGGGCCGTGCACCTTTCAACTCACCATTTCACCAAATCACCACTTTTTTATCTCACCACTTCACCAATCCCAGCAGTTTCTTCCCTAAATTCGTCAACTCCGCCGGTGGATTCTGCCCTTCTATATGCCGATCATCTCCAGGAAAAACCTTGCCCGCCGGTGACAACCGTTCCCGCCACATGTTGATGCGATCTTGTCGCACTTCTTCATTATAGTCACCAACAGGAGACATGGTAATGAATTGGGCTAATCGCGGTTTATTCGATGTGTTGCGGCCGTTACCATGAGGTAAAAAGCTATGCCATATAAGCAGGTCGCCTGCTCTTCCAGGAATAGGTACAACGTCCAGTTTCGAGATTTCCACTCTCCACGCATCCCGATCTTCCGATTGCGTTTTAATCCATTGCTCATACTTGTGATGGAACCCCGGAACACACTGAAAGCCCCCCTGATTTTCGGCCGTATCCGTTAAATAGAGCACACCCTGTACACGTAACCTGACTTTTAATTCTTTAAACGTATCCAGGTCCCAGTGTATCATGCCGACATGATCCCAATCCGGCTTATCCGGCCGCACGGGCGGTTTCATATTCGCCCGATCCATGCTGCTAAAGAGTTTCTCAGTACCCAAAATCTCGGCAAACGCCTGATGCACCCTCGGACATTGACGATTGTTCCACAGACTCTGCGTCTGGTACATCTCGACCATCCCACCCGATTTATGTGGCGCGTGATACCAGTCGTCCGGATCATCCAGGTTCATTCCCAGGAACCACCATATGTCATCAACAACCGCCCGGAGATTCTCCTCCGGTACCGCTTTGGGGATGACCACATAGCCGTTTTTTTCCCAGAACGCGAGGTCGTCGGGAGAAAGAAGGGGATTGTTGAATTTTGAATTTTGAATTTTGATTTTACACCCGGACCTTACTTGTACCAATAATCAGTTCAATACCTATACTATACTGTTTTTAAATCATAATTCAACAATCATAATTCAACCATTAACATCCCTACCCTCCCATCCTCATCTTCACCCCCATCCCATGCAACGCCTGCTTGATATCCTGGACGGTATATTCACCGTAGTGTAACATGGAGGCTACGAGAGCGGCATCGGCGCCGCCGAGGGTGAGGGCTTCGTAGAGGTGTTCCGGCTGGCCACCGCCGCCGGAAGCGATGACAGGGATCGCCACCATTTCGGCGATCAAGCGAGTCAGCATCAGCTCGTAACCATCACGGGTACCGTCAGCGTCGATAGAGTTGACCACGATCTCGCCGGCGCCGAGGTCTTCAGCCTGTTTCGCCCATTCGACCGCATCCAGACCGGTGGGGGTTCTTCCGCCATGAGTCACGATTTCATATCCCGAGGAAATAGTCGGCGAGGTAGAGGATTTAACATCCATAGAAAGCACCACCGCCTGGACGCCAAACGCCGCCGAGACTTCGGCGATGAGCTGGGGCTGACTGACCGCCGCGGTGTTCAGGTTGATCTTCTCGGCGCCGGCTTCAAGCACCCGGCTGCAATCCTGTACCGATCTCAGCCCCCCACCGACGGAAAAGGGGATAAATACCTGACCGGCGACCGCTTCAACCACGTCGATCATAATATCGCGATGGTCGCTGGAGGCGGTGATGTCGTAAAACACCAGTTCATCGAGTCCGTCCTCATAGTATTTTTTAGCAGCCGATACCGGATCGCCGATTTCTTTCGTATTCACAAACTGCACGCTCTTGACCAGCTTGCCGTCGCGCACGTCCAGACAGGCGATGAGTCGTTTACTCAGCATGCCGTCCCGTCCCATTCGGTGAAATTCTTGATGATCTGTAAGCCGACCGGTCCACTCTTTTCCGCATGGAATTGTGTGGCGAACAGATTCTTATATCCAATGGCTGCCGCAAAGGGCGCATCATATTCACAGGTG
>CAJXCW010000087.1 GCA_913051705.1 uncultured bacterium | reverse complement strand
CTGCAATCGACCCACAGGATGGATTTTATTTTCTGAGGTCCCGGCATACCAGGCCATTTGATCTATATTACCCGCATAGGCTTCCTGTGTCCTGGCGCGACAGGCATATTCCCATTCCGCTTCCGTGGGCAATCGATAGACCGCCTTGCCCTCCAGGGCATTTAACCGTTCGATAAATGCCTGGGTATCATCCCATGAAACGAAATACATCGGATGATCCGGACCGATTTCATTCAGGGGCAGATTTTGATCCTGGGTCTTATGATGTTCAGATAGGGTCGTCCCCATCACACGTTCCCACTGGGCCTGAGTCACCTCATATATGCCTAAATAGAAAGACTGCGTAATACGCACGCCATGCCTCGGTTGTTCATCCTCCTCCCCCCTGTCCGATCCCATTTGAAACTCACCGGCTGGTATATAGGCGAATTTCATCCCGATACTATTTTCAATAACGCTATCAGGCCCGCATCCCGGTATTACACCAAGGATCAGGAACAATAAACCTATATTTCTCGCTGTATGCATCAGACTACCTTATGCTAATTGAGACGCAGCATGTTGCATCTCAACGGGGCGCCATATTTCGAGTTATTATTACGCCCAGGCGCCCTTGGCCATCAGTCCCCCATCAACGTTGACATACGAACCGGTCATGAACGAAGCTTTGCTGCTGGCCAGAAATAATACGGCCTGGGCGATATCGGCTGGTTGACCGATCCGGTTAACCGGGTGCATTTCGGCCATCTGACGTCTGGCTTCTTCCTGATCTCCGCTTTCGGCATCCAGTGCTTCCTGCACCAGAGGGGTATCGATCGCCCCGGGGTTGATGGCCAGAACGCGAATATTATCCTCCGCATAATCCAGAGCCAACTGCCTCATAAGTGAGAGATCCCCGCCTTTACTTGCCGCATAGGCCGACACTTGCGGCGCCGATTGCAACCCCTGGACGCTGGCCGTGCTGATAATGACGCCGCCGCCTCGTTTTTGCATCACGGGTATACAGTATTTTGCCATGAGAAATCGGCTTTTTAAATTTGTATTGATGATCCGATCCCATTGTCCCTCCGTCAATTCATGCGCGCGAACATAACTGGTCGTCGGTTGAATACCCACATTATTACACAGGATATCAACCCCCTGCCATGTCCCCACTGCTGTCTCCACCAGAGACTGACACACGGCACTTTGCGACACATCCCCGTGCATAAAACGGATGTTAGGTCTGGAGGCCGCTAATTGTTCTCCGGCCTGGGTATCTACATCCGCGCACAGGACCTGGGCGCCTTCTTCGGCGAAGGCCTCACAAATCCCTTTTCCGATACCTTTCGCGCCGCCGGTGACGATAACCACTTTTCCCTGAAACTCCGACATGACAGACTCCTTTGCTAATCCACCTTGTTATGTAAATTCTGCCTGAAAAAATCCGATTCGTAATAATTCACATCCCGACCATCTGTCGATTGCCACCATGCATCCGCCCGGTTAGCAAGAACACGTTGTATATCTACATAATGAACCTCTCCAGCCAGATTGCGCAGTTCATCCGGATCTTTTTCCAGATCATATAATTCTTCGGTATCATCATCGCCGTAATAACGGACGTACTTCATCGAGCGAGTACGAACGCCATAGAAGGGATGAAGCCCCCAGTAGGCGGCATAGTGCTCGAAAAACATGCATTCATCATCAGGATGATGTATCCGTGTGAAGGCTTCTGTAAAATGGCCACCGGTGAATTCAGACGGCACGCCGATGTTCGCCAGCTTGAGCAGCGTGCCCGCGAAGGCCTGAGAAGACACCAGGTCGTCTATCACCGTTCGGGCAGAAGAGATACCGACAGGTAGCTTGAATATACAGGGGACATGATACAATTCTTCATACGGTAAGGTCCCTTTCAAACGCATACGATGGGCCCCCATCATGTCCCCATGGTCGGATAGAAACAGGACCAGCGTATCGTCCCAGATACCGAGTCTTTTGTATTCCTCAGTAACCGCGCCGATATGCTCGTCCGTCATCGCGATCATCGTATAATAATCCGCCAGTTCCTTCTTAGCGCCTGCTTCATCAGAAGCGCCATGGCTGCCGTCCAGGGCATGCGTCTTCTGAAAGGACGGTTTCCCTTCGAAGGTTTCCTCATAGAAACTGGTCGAAAGTTTCATTTGATCGGGAGGGAAGAGATGGGCGTATTTGTGCTCTGAGAAAAAAGGCGGATGCGGTAGGTTGGTGGAAAATACAAAGAACAACGGCTGTTCCCCCGGTTGATACGTTTTTAAAAAGTCTACCGCATCCCAGGCCGCTTTATAATCTCTGCGCAACATGAGCGGCACATGTCCAATCCCAAGTTGTTCTGCTTCATCGTCTTCGATGCGAACGGTATCATAATTCCTGCCATGGTCAAAGCCCAGATCTTCGAGCGGTGATCCCAGATGACTCTTCCCGTAATAAGCCGTTTTATAGCCGGCATCACGTAACACATGCGCCAGGGTCGTATGTTTTTTCGTGAGCCTATTCTGATGGTCATAAAACCCATAATTCACCATCACCCCGCACTCATGCGGCGACTGTCCCGTCATCAGCGCCGCCCTGGAGGGGACGCACTGGGCATGAACGGTGTATGCATGGGTAAATGGAATGCCTTCGTCCCAGAGTTTGTCCAGGTTGGGCGTATGGGATGCTTCGTCTATACGTCCCTGCCGGGCATACTGCATCTGGTCGCACCAGAGGATCAGAATGTTGGGGTTTATTGTCATGTATTCAGCCTTTGGACGTGGACGGTATAGCGTGCACCTTCTACCTGATGGCAATCGGACGGGCCGGTGAACCAGTAGCGCCCTTGAAACGAATGGGTGTATGAATAAACAGGAATTCGTAGGCTTCATCCTGTGACAGGCTTTCGAGATTCATGCTCTCCAGGTTCCAGATCCCGTTTTTGGTGATGAGTTCCTGGTGAATGGGAAAAGCCAATCGGGCATCCGGATTTGGTATCACTTCCGTCGCCCATTGATCCGAACCGATCATCGATGCTTTTTTGTCGACGACCCACCTGGCCACCGCCATCCCGATACCAGGAGGATTGGTATTATACGTATCATGGTCTTTCCAATATCTCGACCATCCATACCTGAACAGAATGGCATCTCCCGGCTTGATGCTGTCTTCTGATATGCCCTGTTTCATCAGGGCGCCCTGTACATCTTCGACCGTGACCTCATAGCTGCTCGGCAGAACATCCACCCCTTTATACGCGGCCACATCGACCAGAATCCCACGTGTGATAATCGGTTTGATATGTTCAATTCCTAATTGAAGAAGACCATACGGACTTTTCATTTCATCGATGGTGAAGCCGTTGTAGAAGACATCCTGTTCTGTGCCGTCCGCCATCTCCATACGGGTGCCGATATGACCGGGGCCATCAAACTGCGTGCCGACCTGGCCGATTTCAGCCACGAGAAACTCATCGTGATAGACAAGCCGGTTTTCACCCAGAGGTCCGTCAGTCGGTGAACTCGGAATGATCATGGAGTAGGTTCGTTGTCCAAAGAGTGGCATGTCGGCGCTGTACACCTGACCGATTTCATACACCTTTCCTGTTTTTACCAGCTTCATCGCTTCCAGTATTTTCTCTGGTGTAATCCAGTTCGATCCCCCCGCCTGATCGTCCTTACCCCATATCGGATGCGGCCACCAGGGGCCCTGCTCACGAGTCTGAGCAAAAATCGGATGGATGTGACCCGATAAAAAGACAACAAGTGCGAACATGAAAACGAAAGATCTCATAAGTATAGGCTCCTATATAACTGTTTTTACTATGGGTCCCCGCTCAAAGCCTGCGGGGATGACGGCCCGAACTGATTTGAAACAGCGACATCTGACCACGCCGGTCTCATTTTGAATGATGCTCTAAAAAGTCCATCCCGGCAGGCCATATGGCTTCATAGCCGTCCGGGTTCTTATCCGGCCTCAGGGTCGATGAGCCATGTACGCCGGTGTTCTGCTCATAGAGTATTTTGACTGGAGAAGCAATGCGGTTAAATCGATCTCGGCGGTCGTCATCCAACTCGTCCGGCGCCCAGGTCATAAAAATCGGAATCGTTACGCCTTCACACCAGGCGGGTTCATGGTTAGGCCCCTTCCTGGCAAAAGCCCGCCCCGGAGAAAAAGAAAGCCCGGCCACAACCTGTTCCCGTTTTTCTGTCAGGACGGCTATTTGAAGCCGACTGATGCAGCAACAGGATAACCGGCATTTGTTTTATCTCACCCCCTGTCTTCGCCGGATACAAATCCGCAAATACCCACACACTATCCTCTGTCATAAAACTTACCGTATGTGAAATCGCCACGGAATCAATATACGCCGGCTGAGCTACGCTTATGGACGGATAACCATAGAGCGCCATGACACAAATGAGAAAAGAGCTGTAATAGTTCATATGCACCTCATAAATCTTAAATCATAAATCATCAATCATAATTACTCGGTCTATGATCTCCCATTAATCGTTTTTGCCTTTCCGTGGCCTGGGACAGAATCTTCGGATCGAACTGGAAGCGATTCAAATAGGGAGGAAATTTCTGTGTGATTATCCGCCGGGCATAATGCACCTGTAATAAATAGCGGACCCGATCGCTTGTATTCGCTGTACCTCGATGCCAGACTTCAGATCGAAACAGCACCACATCGCCGGCGTTGCAAATAATACTCCTTGGTTGGATTTCATGCCACATCGTTTCTCCATGTTGCGGCGTACGACCTGCCCGATGACTGCCGGGGATAAATTGGGTAGGGCCTAATGCTTCATATATATCGTCGAGATAGAAGTGGGCTGTCGTGATATACACGGGAATCCTGACTCTGGGATCAGCCATGATGTCTTCGGGTAAAGTCAAGGGCTGCCAGTCCACATGGATGCCCTGTTCAGGTCTGCCGGGGCCGGTCAGCCAGGCTGTCATCCCGATGACATGGGCATCTTCTCCAAGCACCGCCTCCGTCACCTCGATCACACCAGGGCGGTCCAGATAAGGGAGGAACACCGGATCACGGTTGAACACATTGTTGATCGACTTATTCATAAACCCATGTTCATCAGGATCGGTATGTCGGTCGTATTGCGCCGCATCAGCTTCCAGACGGCCCATGCTGCCTCTGAGCGTCCGGATTTCTTCTTTCGAAAGCATATGAGGGAAAAAGACATAGCCATCCCGCTCCAGAGCCACGACCTGATCTTCGAGGGCGTCATAGACAACCAATGGTAATGGTTCCGACATAAAATAGAACCCTTCTTAGACGCGCAGTGTGGACCCTGGAGCATCAATCTTCTTTTTCAAATACAGGCACTTCGGGCAAGAAAGCATAGCCGCCTGAGACCTCGTGTTCACAGCAGTAGTGCACTCTGCCGTTTGAGGCCAGGAGATAGCGGGCATCAATGACGGTGTTATACCGCGATAGTTGTTCAAAAACAACTTCTTTGATAGAAATTTCCGGGGCTTTGCATTCGACCAACATGATCGGTTGGCCGGTTCTGTTGTGCATGATGATATCCGCTCGAACGGGGGTGCCGGCATATTGGAATCCGCTTTCGACCACGGTATAGGCTGCCGGGAACCCCCGGTCATGAATCAGGTAACGAACCAGATGTTGGCGCACCCATTCTTCCGGCGTCAAGCGAATATATTTACGACGAATTTCATCATAAATAACCGTGTTGCCTTCATCATCCGTACCGATATCGAAGTCATAGGCAGGTAAGTTCAGCCGTTTCACATCGTCATTCTCCCGGTTGTGTCCCGTTTTCTATACAATCTACCAGGGCTACACTATGAATAACGTCCCGTAGATCACTGTCTGGTACTTTCCCGTTGCGCACACAATCGACGAAATGTTCATGCATCGCCAGGACCCCTTCGTATCGTGAGATATCATTCGGGTCGTCGCCGTTTATTTCCCATGCGTCCATGAGGCATTGTTCGTTATCCTCGTGGATGTCGATCTCCTGGGGCAGTTTCATATAACACCCGATCCCCACCCCATGCAGTTCTGCACGAAGCACACGGCCGCCGGAGGCCCGATTACCGAAAACAACCCCGGTGGCTTGATTGGCAAACCGGATCATCGCTGTATAATGGTTCCAATCTACAGCATCGAATTTATCCCGGTACCGCGTCACCTCAACCGGTTCACTGTCCACCATAAAACGGAGCAGGTCGACCACATGAACGACATCGTTCCATAAGGTCGTGGTGTATTCCGGCTTATCGAACAGCATTTGTTTATTGAACGTGGTTGTGGCAAGCGATACAGGTCCTTTTTCCTTCACCCGACGCATGGCCTCCCGTACGACCGTCGCATACCGGCGTTGGAAGGCCACCATGGCATACACATCATTTTCTACAGCGGCATCAAGGAGTTTCCGGGTTTCATCGCTGTTTTTCCCCGGAGGTTTTTCAATAAGAATATGTTTTCCGGCATTCAGACAATCGAGGGCCGGTTGTAAAATCCATTTCTCATGCATGATACAATAAACCACATCGAGTTCAACGCTGCTGAGCATCTTCTCATGGTCTGTAAATACATGAGGAAAGTGATATTGCTCGACCATCTGATTGAGTCGGGTTTCATCTAATTCACATACGGCCACCATCTCTACGTTATCAAGACGTTGGACACAAGGATAGTGCGCAGTCTGCGATCGCCCGCCGGCGCCGATGAAGCCTGCACGCAGCATAGGTCACCTCCAAATCTTATTCGCGGATTTTTCTATGGATTCGGTTCAGGAAAATGACACGTATACTGATTTTCATTTGATAGTGATATAAGATTTCCATCATGTCAAGAAATACCGGAATGATCTATAAGCATGAGTTTGGATAAATAACACGTCATTCCAGCGCCGGAAACATGGCAGAAGGCCGTCGGTGCTGTGTCGCCTGCTCATACGCATAGACAAACTGGATAAGATCCGGTTCGCTGAACAGGCGGCCTACAAAGGTCAGACCGGCCGGCAGGACATCGCGCGTATGCCCCATCGGGACCGTAATGGCGGGAAGACCGGTGTGGGGCGCCAGGTGCTGGCTGTTGTCGCCTGCAGGGCTATCTGTATCCCCCACCCTACGAGGCGGATTACTCCAGGTCGGGTAGATGATCGCGTCGATATTATGGGCGTCCATCGCCTGGAGGACGGCATTCCGAAAAACGATGTTCTTTTCACGGTGAAATAGATCAGGGCACGGTTCAGGATTCCCCCCCGATTCAACCATTCGCTTCAGCCTGGCGCCTATATATGGTGAATACAACCCCGATGCGACAATCTCATCAATAGTTTTATACGGCGCCCGATCACCCAGCGTGGTCAGGTAAGCATTGACGTCCGTATAGAACGTGTTGCACCAGATATCCTCAATAAGGGCGCTGAAATCAGGAATGCCGAAAGGATCTACCACCTCAGCACCCTGCGCGATCAATGCCCCGATCGCCTGTTCTGTCAATGTTTTGATCTCAGAGTCCGTCTCAGGAGGATCGAGATAATACCTGAATACGCCCAGACGAACGCCCTTCAGCCCGTCTTTATTTAAAAAAGGAAGATAACTATCCGGTTTCTTTCCAACGGATCGTTCCGTAATCGGGTCCGCTGGATCGTGTCCTGCGATCACATCCAGAATCCGTACGGCATCTTCCACTGTGCGTGCCATCGGGCCGCCGATGTCATTTCTGAGGTAGAGCGGTATAATCCCATCCCGGCTCGTCAAACCCATAGTAGAACGAATGCCGACCAGACCATTGTGTGACGACGGTCCTCGAATGGAATTGCCTGTATCCGTACCGAGACCCACGACACCGAAATTAGCAGCAACTGCAGCCCCTGTGCCGCCGCTTGATCCCGCGGGCACCCGATCCAGATCATACGGATTTCGTGTAATGCCGGCGATCGAGCTGACGGTCACGTTCGGACTGAACGCCCACTCCGCCATATTGGATTTGGCGAGGACAATAGCGCCTGCTTCGCGGAGTTTCCGTACCTGATAGGCGTCGTCCGGCGGAAGGGACCCCTTTAAGGCCAATGACCCCCCCGTGGTCTGCAAATCCTTTGTATCGTAATTGTCTTTAACAATGATCGGGAGGCCGTGCAATGGACGTAATTTACCGGTTCGTCGGTATTCTGCATCCAGACGATCTGCATCCGCAAGCGCATCGGGATTTATGAGGACAATGGCGTTCAAGCGGGTGGCCTGGTCATACGCTTCGATGCGCGCGGTGTAGGTTTCTACCAACGATCGACAGGTGACGACGCCGGATCGTAATGCGTCGTGTATCTCAGAAATGGTGGCTTCGGTCACGTCAAAACCCTGCTGGTTCTGGCCTTCAATGGGTCTGGGGACGATGGCGAGGGTGATGGCTATGATACCGTAGAACCCTAATGAGCGAATAAATTTATTCATGGCCAATCTCCTGAATATGCAATGATTCATATTAGATGGCGTTTCGTAGCTTCAAAACACATCCGATATATGTGGCTGATCAGGAAAGTATATGGAATCGACAGAATAGGCAAGCGCAACACCGACGACATAGCCAACCAGAATACCCAGAAACAAGGGTTGCGTTTTCTTGTATAGTTTTACGCCACCAATCCGTAACAGAATAAATTGCACAAGCCAGGCGACAAAAAAGGTAAATGTGTTTCCTCGCATAGTTCCTGAAGCGCCGATGGCAAAGCCGATCGGATTCAGAGGCCACCAGTAGAATAGATATCGGCCGATAGCCAGAAATAAATTGATGATCATCCCGCCAATCAGAAATGTAATTTCCACGGTGGTGATCTGCGTGGCGTTCTTCATCCAATTGACGACCAGGTTAAAAAACAGATTACCGGTATTGGTCAGGTTAATGTGCAGATTATCTGCCCCTTGCGTATACCCTGAATAGATGACATACCAGAGGGAAGACAGGGTGCTGATCAGAAATGCCAGGCAGATAAGGAGAAACAAACGGCGGCGATTGGCGCCCAGGAAACCGCGAAACCAGGCGACATGAGATAATCCAATCATGGTAAAGGTGCGCCAGTTACGAGCAAAAGCGTTCGTCAACCCCAGGCCGGTCAATGTTGATCCGGTCATATTGACAGACCCGACTATACCTATCGTAAAAGCGTGGGCATTAATCGGCAGGTCCAGATTGATTAAGCCGGCCTCAGCGAGAACCCTTGCGATCCCGATATAAAAAACGAATAGGAAAAATAAAAACAATATAGCGATGGGTAACGTTAAACCGATAGCATATAACCAGGCGATGAGATAGATCAAACCGGCGATCAAACCAAACACCGCGGTACGATAGGAGAAGAGTTCATCTTCGTCATTGAGATCGGTGCTTCGTCCCATAGCATGATGGTAAACATTTTTAATATGACTTCTGGCCATCCAGAGCCCGACCAGCACAAACATAATCAACCCGCCGCTGAATTGTATGGAGACCAGACCGCCTGGGACGATTGTTGTCGCGGGCGCTACGACGCCGAGCCGGTTCAGTATGCCGGTCTCCACAATACCGACGACCTGAAAAAACCATACACTGAATAAGATCTCTAAATTGATAAAGAAAGAAAAGCACAGGACATACGGTATAAGTCTGATGCCAATAGGAGGATAAGAGGGGTCGATGACGACATTGAATGCAGGCCCCGGTAAAGGGATATGGGGCAGGATGTCCCAGAACCCGATTACATTCCAGACCATGATCCCCAGGCTGAGCAGGAATCCCGTTTGAAACAGTCTGTTGCCTAACAGGGCCGGCCATCGTTCCTGCGTATCGTTATCCGTTTCCAGCAACCGGAGGATCACGGCGCCCATAGGAAACTGTAGACGTTCGTGTTCTATCCATTGCTTCCTCAAAATGACCACAATACAGGCCCCTACGAACAGCAACGTGCTCAGCGCAGATAGCCACCAGAACAAGGGGATGACCCAATCCCGCCATGGAATAAAGGCATAGGACGGCAGACCGGCATAGAAATCCGAGACCTGGTATTTGTCATTGGGTATAACGGTCCACTGCGGCAGATACTCAAAAAATCGTTCTTCCCATTGATTTTCCGGACTGGCAAAATAATTAGGGGCTGTAATCAGGCTGACCAGGTAGCGCACCATGCCCCAGTCGGGGACCATGGCCGCAATCAATCCCATGGAGAAGATGGTCAGTAAATCTGGAGCTGTTAAGGCTGCATGCGGATAAGAATACCGAACCAGCAGGTTAGGTAGCACGACAAAAAAGAGAAAAGGAATCAGGAGACATAAAGGCATCTGCGGGAAAGTCAGATAATTGTAGTTCATCTGGGCTGCCGCATATTGTCCCCAGAAGGCCACCAGGGCAGAAAACAATAGCCCCAGGAGAGCCGTCTTTAATGGTATGGGGCCATACCCTTTTTCTTCAGTCAAGCTGCTTTACTCCTGAATATTTCCCACGCCTCGTTTCAGCCAGAACCCGCCGTCAACACGCATGACTTCGCCGGTGATGTAATCCGCATCATCCGAGCATAAAAACGTAGCTGCTTTGCCCAGATCTTCAATGGTACCCATCCTTCCCCAGGGTAACCGCTTTCCGCCTTCTCGTATGTCTTCCTCCGTACTGTACTGTCGTTCTCCGGGCGTGTCTGTCCATCCCGGTTCGATGACATTGACGCGAATACGATGATCGAGCATTTCAACGGCGATGATGGCCGCCATATGATTCATGCCTGCTTTGGCTGTGGAATAGGCAAGGGATTGAGGAAATGGTAAGAAGGACATCACCGAACTGATGAAGAGAATACACCCCCCGTTTTTCTGCGCAACCATCTGCCGGGCGGATGCCTGAGCGACATGGAACGCGCCATAGAGCGTCACATCAATAGTACGCTGCATCCCTTCGATGGACATGTCCAAAAATGATTCTCGTTTGGAATAATAGGCGTTGGCCACCGCAATATCGAGAGGGCCTAATTCGGCTGTGGTCTCTCGTACCATTTCATCAACTGAGGAGCGATCAGAAACATCAGCACCGATGACGATGGCTCTCCGCCCCATTTCTCGTATTTCTTCCGCCACCACGTCTGCGTCTTCACCATGTTGATAATAATTAACCGCCACATCGGCCCCCGCCCGTGCCATCTCCAAAGCAATGCCTTTACCTATCCCCCGGGAAGAACCGGTGATAAGGGCGACCTTTCCTGATAGATCGATCATGGGGATTTCCTGAATGGTGAATGGTGATTGGTGAATGGTGATTGAGAACCTGCCCGCTTGCCGCCTTTTTCAAAGCCCCATCGCCTGCATGTTCCGGCAACTGATCGCAGCACTGTCGAACGGGTCACCGGCACAGGTGTCCTGCTCTACGACGTACCATTGGGCGTTCGCGGCCTCACAGGCGGCGACGATGCCTGGCCAATTCATATTGCCTTCACCAATTTCGGCCATGACCTGCTCGCGACCTACGACGGCCAGATCCTTGAAATGGATAATCGGGCACCGGTCTTTGACTTTTGCGATCCATACGGTTGGATCTCCACCACCATATTGAATCCAGTAGGTATCAATCTCGAAGCCGAGTGCGGGATCACTGTCCTCAATAAGAATATTCAACCCGATACGATCCCCTACATGAATCAATTCCGTATGGTGATTATGGTAACTGAAGGTCATCCCGGCCGCTTGAAGATTCAGAGCGACCTCAGAAGCATCTTCGGCAAATTTGGAAAAACCGCCTTCCATATCCCAATAAGGACGGGGCATGGAGCCAACAGCGATGTTTTTGCACCCCCATAACCGATGTTCTTCGATCACCGCATCCAACTCATCCTGCAATCGATCGAACCCTACATGCGTCGCACAGACATGGAGGTCTTCGCTGTGAATCATGTCGGCAAGTTCTTTCGCATCTATGTCACCCAGGGCGGATAGTTGAATATGTTCATAACCAATAGCCTTGACTTTTTTCAGGGTATCGGCGATGTCTTTGGGGGTTTTTACATAGTCACGCAGTGTGTAGAGCGTGACGCCTATCTTGGAGTCGGACATATTAGTCTCCTTTTAAATCGTCGGATGTGAGAAACGATGCTCATCCGACTACGGGATCAAATGGATTTAAATCAATTTCTGGTAGGCAATGATAATGTTTTGTATTTTCTGTTACCAGTGTCAATTTGTATGAAATCGTAGGTCTTTTGCTGTCGCTTTCATGAATCATCCCCCATAGTTTATATTTATAAACTCATTCCATTTTCTTGCCAAGCATCATTTTATTCGAAGTAGACCGTAAGATAAATAACATAGGTAACCCCGTACCAGCTAATAAGATGGCTGCACCACGATATACCAGATCGAGTCCAGTTGACGTCACCAGTTGAAACGCCAGAAACGGTCCCAGGGCATTGCCCAGATCGGACCAATTGACATACCAGCTCATCACTCGGGATCGATGTTCGGGAGGCGTGATTTCTCCCATTGTCGCGTCCAATGCGACGCGTAACGCCGTTCCTGTCAAAAAAATGACGCCGGCAGCCAGGACACCAGGAAATAAATGTGTTTGAAAAGAAAAGAAGATCATCGTTGCGCATAATAAAGGCATGGCAACAAGAATAAACTTGATATGGCTGAAGCGGTCGGCCAGATGACCGGCGCCTGGCGACCAGAGCACTTCGATGAGATATCGCCCGGATAACAAGAGGCCGGACAAACTGGCTACACCGATTGTCATGTTGAATAAATCGATATTTTCACCGAAATTCTGAAACAGCCATAGCCCAAGGGTCGCGACGACGAGCTGACTGCCGGTCATCCCATTCATGCAGGAGATAGCATAGATCATCCATCGCCGACGATCCGTAAGGAATGTGGAATTATCCTCATGAGGTGGTTGCTTGAGTGGGACCGGTTTCGGAGGCAGCACGTCATGGATGGGCTCCTTCAACAGCACGATACCGCCCACCATGATTAAAAAACCGAATATCCAGACGGTCGAGGAAAATCCGATATAGTCTACCAGGAAACTACCAACCAATACGGCAGCCAAGGTCCCTATCCGGGTAAAGCCCGTAAAAAACCCCAGGTGATATCCCTGGTTCTTTGAGGTAGAAAGGCCCAGGGCGCTTAGAAACCCCCCGAGGCGCAGGACAGACCAGCAGGCACCCCAAAAACAGCGGGCGATAAGAAAAACAACGAAACCGGATGAAATACCGTATGTGGCCGTGGTTATCGCGGCAACGAAAACAGCCGTCAAAAATGGTTTTCGAAGGCCAAATCGTTCGACCAGACGTCCGGCGAGCGGATTGGTCAAAAAACGAATGAAGCGATTGGCACTCAACAGAGCGCCTACCATCCACAATTCAAGGCCGATTTTATGCCAGATGGCGGGCAGGACCGCATATAACAGAGAATCACCGAGCAACGTTAAGGCCACAGCGAAGGATATTACGATCAGTTCACGGGGTGGTATACGCATCAATCATCCCGCTTGGCAAAAGCCCGGGAACCGTCATCCCATGATGCGCCGATAGGCCGTAATTGGCCTGATCCGGTGATCGGCCGATTTTTACCGTCTACATCCGGTTCAACATACCGGTCAAACCAGGATTCCATCTCTTGATGTAAATGGTTCTTTTTACTTGAATACTCTGAATCATCTGTCAAATTCGTCCGTTCGTCAGGATCATGAATCAAGTCGTACATTTCACAGGGACCGTTCGGATACCGATGGACATATTTCCATTCGGCCGTTCTAATCATCCGGGTGCCTCCGTATTCATCGAATACGACCACATGATCCCGCCCGGTATCTTCATTTCCCAGCCAGGCGGATACTACGTTACGTCCGGGTAGGTTACGATCTTCCGGGACGGGTAGATCGAGATAGGATAAAAGCGTAGGCATGAAGTCATAAGCGCTGACCATGGCCCGTTGGACCGTACCCTGGGGCATGCGTTCCGGATGACTCATCACAGCGGGCACCTTGATGGAATTTTCATACATGTTGGCCGGATACGTCCCATTCCCTTTTCCCCAGAACCCATGATGCCCCAGGCTGAACCCATTATCACTCAAAAATATCACGAGCGTGTTTTCCCGAATGCCCTGTTGTTCAAGCCGGTCGAGAATGCGTCCTACATCCATATCCATAGCCGTAACGGCTGCAAAATAGCCTTTCATACTTTCCCGGTTTCCCATGTGGTTATGCGTGAGTCCGATGGCCCAGGGATGGATGGGTTCCTGAGGGCAGGAATCAAACGGGCAGGCCTCGTACGAGTCGACGATCTCCTGTGGATGCCCTGTCCAGGGGCTGTGTGGCGCGGTATAATGCACCCCAAGGTAAAAGGGGTGATCACCGTGAGCATGGCGATCGATATATGCCAGCGCGTCATCGGTGATGACATGGGTTACATACCCCGGGGCGGTAATCAACGCACCATTTCGCACCATGGGCGCATCATTGTAAGAACCGCCGCCGAACTGATGGGTAAACCAGTAACTGAAGCCGTGTTGTGGAATCCGGCTGTTTCCAAGGTGCCACTTTCCGGTCAGACCACAATCCCAGCCGTATTCGGCCATAATATCGGTATAGGTCCTTTCATTTTCAATATAGGACGCGGCATCGGGACCGACATTACCCTCCCGGATCCAATCATGAACGCCATGCTGCGAGGCTATTCTGCCTGTCAACAGGGTCGCCCGGCTCGGGGAGCATACGGGGGTTGAGACAAAGAAATTATCAAACCGGATGCCGGTTGAAGCGATTCGGTCTATATTAGGGGTCCGGATTTCTGTATTGCCATAACACCCGGCCGCCCAGATGCCTTGGTCATCAGTGAGAATACAAATCACATTGGGACGTGCAATAGACATGGCCGGCTCCTGTAGAATGATATCATCTCCGTGTGCAGGGGTTATGTTTGGTAAAAGCTATGTTTTCTCGAAGACCTTGTCACGATTATTCTATCACAGTATGGAAAGAAGAATAGGATTTCGTGTCTAAAGGGTTGCTATTTATGATTTAACTAACATATCACAAGTACACGACAAAAGTTAAAAAGTGGTCATCCCCGCAGGCTTTAAGCGGGATCCATAGCTTGGAGAGGCTGGAAATAACTTTTATCGTGTCCTATGCTAACATATATTGCATCCTGTTGAACGTATTGATCTGAACAGGTCTTCGGGGAGTTTATGTTATGATTCATGTCGGTATTGTAGGATACGGATTTGCAGGACGGTCTTTTCACGCCTATCTTATTTCCCTTGCAAAGGGACTGCGACTCACGGCAGTGGCTACGCGAGATCCCGAACGGAGGGCAACGGCGGCCCGTGAATGGTCGATCGATACGTATGAAACGTTGACTGAGATGACACAGGATGATCGAATACAGCTCATTATCCTCGCCACGCCGCATCATACCCACGCTGCGATGGCGATTGAAGCCATGGAAGCAGGCAAACATGTGGTGGTGGACAAAGTCATGTGTATGAATGCTGCGCAAGCAAAGAAGATGATCGCCGTTTCCAAACGCAAAAAAGTGATGCTCAGTGTCTTCCATAATCGCCGTTGGGATGGCGGATATCTCACGGTTAAAAAGGCCATCGAAGGCGGGCTGCTCGGCGAGCCCTTTTTTATCGAAACGACCGTGCATCGATATCGGGCTTCACGCGGATGGCGGGCGAATAAAGCGGACAGCGGCGGCTTGCTGTACGATTGGGGCGCTCATCTGATTGATCAGGCGGTTCAGCTTATTGCGGCCCGGCCGAGGTCTGTATTCTGCCGGGGACAAAAACAGGTCTGGCCGGGGGATATCGAGGATCATGTGACCTGCACCATACAATTCATGAATGGTGTCGAATACAATGTAGAAGTCAGCAATATCGCCCATATAAAAAAGCCACACTGGTATGTCCTGGGTACAAAAGGGGCCTTGATCAAGGAAGGCCTCGATCCCCAGGAAAAATGGATGATTCAGGGAAATATAGAGGGGGCACAGGAAGATCCGGCCCACCGTGCACGAATGGTTACTGAATTAAACGGGCTTCATACGGAGATGATCATTGACTCTGTGCCAGGTAGTTGGAAATCGTATTATCAGAACATCGCCGACGTATTAAATGACGGAAAAGAATTAGCTGTTAAACCCGAAGAGGTTCACACCGTGATGCAAATACTGGATGCGGCCAAAGATTCCCAGGAAACAGGTGAGGTGGTAACGATATAAGCGGGTGTACGAGAAGTCCATTTAAGAAAGGGCATATGTTTTATGGAAAAGCGGCGTATGGTCATCTTGACCGAAGGGCATCTTGGCACTTTTTCGTCTAAAACGGCAAACTCCTTGATTCGCTACAGGGCCGACGAAACGGTGGCTGTATTGGATAGCCACCATGCAGGTAAGCCGTTAGAGGATCTTCTTGAAATAGGGCGGGGGATTCCTATTGTAGCGTCTATTAAAGCGGCCATGGGGTATAACCCGACGTCCCTTGTGATCGGTATTGCCACCCCCGGCGGTGTACTCCCTGATGAATGGAGAGAGGTGATCAAAGAGGCGATTACCAGTGGGATGGAAATTGTAAATGGTCTGCATACATTTCTTTCTGATGATGATGAGTTCAAGACCCTTGCCGAGCAGCATAACGTTCGACTATGGGATGTTCGACAACCGCCCCGTCAACTCGATGTAGGGCGCCATCAGATTCATAACATGCCGAATTTGCGGGTCCTGACGGTCGGCGCCGATTCGAGTATCGGAAAGATGGTGGCTGCGATTGAAATCTCCAGAGCGGCGCAGCAGGCGGGGTGGGATGCGAAATTTGTCGCTACCGGCCAGACCGGCATGATGATAGAAGGGGCCGGCATGGCCATCGATACGGTGGTCGCAGATTATATATCAGGGGCTGTAGAACAGCTGATCATGGAAAGAAAACATCATGAGATGCTCGTGATAGAAGGGCAGGGGACGATTATCCACCCTTCATACTCCGGCGTGTCACTAGGCCTTCTACACGGGGCGGCGCCTCAGGCCCTCATCCTGTGCCATCAACCCGGTCGTGATATGATTCGAAACCTTCACGTACCCATTCCCTCCTACGCGGATCTCATCCATGTGCATGAAACCATTGCCCGTGCTTTATTCCCATGTGAGGTCGTCGCCATTTCACTCAACTGCGCCGGCCTGTCGATGGACGATGCCCGACAGGCCGTAGACCGCGCCCATCGTGAAACGGGCTTGCCTGTCACAGACTGTGTGAAATTCGGTTGTGACGGTATTCTCGAAGCCCTGGAACCATTCAGGCCGGAGGGATGATGTTAATTGTTGATTTATGATTTATGATTTAAAAAACATATAGATCAAAAATAAAGAAAACCCAAAGGACGACCATGAGTGCTATTCGGATACTATCCTCTGAAGAAGCAAGACGAAGTATTTTACAGCGGAAGCCACTGGATGAAACCGCGTTGACGCCGGAAATGGCGGAACGGAACCGTCACCTGTTTGGTGAAGCGTTGACGCCGGATCAGGTGGCTGCAAAAATCATACGTGAGGTGAGAGAAACAGGGGATGAAGCCGTAAAACGATATTCCTTGCTGTTTGATGGCGCTGCGTCGGATGAGTTAAAGGTGGAACATAACGACCTTGCAGCGGCGCTTGAGTCCCTGCCCGAGGAGGTAAGGAAAGCCTTTGAGACCTCTGCCGACCGAATCAGGGCGTTTCATGAAAAGCAACCGGCTGGGTCCTGGATACACTGGGATGAAGATGGCGGGGTTGGCCAGATGGTCCGCCCCCTGGCCCGTGTGGGCTTATACGTGCCGGGTGGTCAGGCGGCCTACCCCTCTTCTTTGTTAATGGCCGCTATACCAGCTCAAGTAGCCGGTGTGGAGGAGATCGTCGTCACTACACCGGCCAATCAGGATGGGAAGGTCGACCCGGTTGTACTGGCCGCAGCACACCTTGCTGGTGTAGACGCCGTTTACAAGGTCGGAGGCGTACAGGCTATTGCGGCGCTGGCATACGGCACGGCGTCCATCCCAAGAGTAGATAAAATCCTCGGTCCGGGGAATATCTTTGTTGTTATGGCTAAAAGGCAGGTGTACGGGACGGTGGATATTGATCAATTGCCCGGTCCTACTGAAACGATGCTGATTGCGGACCGGGAATCTTTGTCTTCGGATGTGTTCATCATGGAGTGATACATAACTGATGTGTTCATCATGATATAGCTACAAAATATCATGAACTGGTGGGCTGTAACGATTGTATTTTCCAGTTTGAAAGTATGAAAGTAAACCGAGAGGAGGAATACGAAATTAACGAAGAGCACGAAACTTGGCTCGTTCACGAACTTGACAAAATGCTCGTTACTTTTTACAAAATCGAACTTTATAACGTCATCAACCCAAGAGGGACGACAATTTGGCTACCCGCAACCAAGCAAGGCGCGTGCCATCGACCTTGCCGTCTTGGCCCAGGGAATTCCTAAACCGGTTCTCTTACAACCGGTAACACGGAACAGATGGTGCT
>CAJXCW010000086.1 GCA_913051705.1 uncultured bacterium | reverse complement strand
AGCCTTTACATATTACACTGGGTTCAAAGTCAATTCGGGTGAATATAAAGTCATGGGGCTGGCCCCTTACGGTGAGCCAGTATATGCTGATCTCATTTATGAACATCTGATCGATCTGAAAGAAGACGGATCGTACAGATTAAACATGGCCTACTTTAACTATTGCGCCGGTTTGACCATGACCAATGATCGGTTTCATGATCTTTTTGGTGGTCCGCCGCGGCAGCCGGAAAGCAACCTGACACAACGCGAAATGGATCTGGCCCGATCCGTACAGGATGTAACCGAAGAGGCGATGCTGCGTATGGCCCGTCATATTCGTAAGACGACCGGACAGAAGAACCTCTGTCTGGCCGGCGGCGTGGCGCTTAACTGTGTAGCGAACGGTAAGATACTCAGGGAAAATATATTTGACGGCATCTGGATTCAACCAGCTGCAGGGGACGCCGGCGGGGCGCTTGGCGCCGCGTTGTACGCGTACTACCAATATGGTGATAAGCCCCGGCAGGTAAATGGAGCAGATTCGCAAAAAGCCTCCCTGCTGGGCCCATCTTTCAGTAACGAGGAAATCGGCACCTTTCTGGACAAACATGGCTATCCCGGTACGTTTTATGAAGATGTAGATCTTTTTCCTACGGTGGCCCGGATATTGGCGGAAGAGAACGTCGTCGGATGGTTTCAGGGTCGTATGGAGTTTGGGCCGCGCGCATTGGGTAACCGATCCGTTATAGGCGACGCCCGTTCGACCAAGATGCAAACGGTCATGAATCTTAAAATTAAATTCCGGGAATCTTTTCGCCCCTTTGCACCGAGCGTGTTGCGCGAAACGGTGGCCGAATATTTTGAGATGGACTATGATAGCCCGTATATGCTGCTTGTGGCCCCGGTTCAGGAAAATCGGCGCGTCAAAATTACGAAGGAGCAGGAGGCGCTGTTCGGCATTGATAAATTAAACGTGTCGCGGTCCGATATTCCGGCCATAACCCATGTAGATTATTCCGCACGCGTTCAAACCGTGGCGGAAAATGAGCATCCAAGATATTACCGTTTGATTAAAGCCTTCGAGGAAACAAGCGGCTATTCGGTGATCGTCAACACCAGTTTCAACGTACGCAGCGAACCGATCGTATGCACACCCGAGGATGCCTACCGTTGTTTTATGCGCACCGATTTGGATTATCTGGTCCTAGAAAATTATGTCCTCGACAAGCGTGACCAGCCGGAATGGAAAGAGGCTGTGGACTGGAAATCGGAGTTTGAACTCGACTGATGTAAATTATGAATTATGATTGTTGAATGGTAATTGTATTGTTATTCATAACTCATAATTTACAAATCATAAATCCTAAATGCTTCAATCCTCTCAAACAACACGCAAAGAGCTTCGCCAGTTCGGTTTATTGTTCGGCGTTATTTTTACTGGCATCGGGCTATACCAGCTCTATAACGATACGGCAGAGACAGCTCGTCTGGTCTGGTGGATACCCGGCGTACTTTTCTTTATCGCAGGGTTTGCGGCGCCGACGGCTCTAAAACCAATTCACACGATCTGGATGAAATTTGCTTTTGTGCTGGGCTGGGTTAATACCCGGATCATCATCACGCTGATCTTCTTCCTGGTCGTCACGCCGATCGGGTTGATCATGCGTATTTTAAAAAGAGATCTTCTGGCTGAAAAAATCAATAAAAACACGGAAACCTATTGGGATGATATAGAACCCGTTCAATCTGTAAAAGAACACCTCGAAAGACAGTTTTAGGAGGAAGTCGATCATGAGCAAATTATCCATATTCAGTGAATTATGGGCTTTCATGCGGGTACGTAAAAAATGGTGGCTGGCGCCGATTATGATTATGCTGATCCTGCTCAGCACCCTGATCGTTCTGACGCAAGGTTCTGCCATCGCGCCGTTTATCTATACGTTGTTCTAAAAAAGTAATGCGTAAAACGTGAAGAGGCGCATATTATGAATCACCTATCACGATTCACGCATTTATATAGTCAAGGGAGTATATTATGTGGGCGAAGATCAAAACCGGCCTCGGGATTACCATTGCGGTCCTGATGCTGTCTTCTGTTACGATATTTCATCCGAAATGGATCACGGATAATATCTTAATGAAGCTGATATCCCTGCCTGAACCGGTTGAGGTAGCCCCGATTATCGGCAATGATCAATCGCTGACGGAAGCCCTGAATGCCGTCAGCGCAGAAGCCATTCGAAGCACGGTGCAAAAGCTGTCTTCCTATGACTCCCGCGTGGTCGGTTATGCCGGCGCCGATTCCGCGTATGAATATCTCAAGCAGCAGTTCGAAGCGCTGGGTCTTCAGGACATCCGAACAGATGTATTTCCTGTTACTGTGCCTGTCGATAAAGGCGCTACGCTGACGATATCGGATACGGGTCATTCAATCCGTCTGTACTCTCTCTGGCCAAACCACGTCCGTACGCCCACCACACCCCGCAATGGCCTGACCGGGCCGATCGTCTATACGAAAAAAGGTGAATTCCGAGATTTCAACGGGTATGACATCCAGGGCAGCATTATATTAATGGATTTCGACTCGGAAGATAATTTTATCAATGCCCGTATGCTCGGGGCCAGCGCCATTCTGTTTTTCGACAATGGCCGTGTCAATCGCAGTGAAGCGGAACATAAATTTATGGGATTACCGCTGAACGTGCCACGTTACTGGGTTGATAAGCAGGATGCAGACCAGCTGATCGCTCTGGCGGAAGCCGGCACCGTCACTGGCACGGTCAACGCCCTTATGGAATGGGAAGAGGTAGAAGGGAAAAATATATACGGCTGGATTCCAGGTCTTGATGAAGAGATGCCCAACGCCCGGGATGAGAACAGGACCAGGTGGAAAGATTACACGGTGGTCATCGAATCCTTCTATGATGCGATGTCTGTAGTCCCTGCACTGGCACCAGGCGCCGAAAGCGCCACAGGCGTGGCAGCCCTTCTGGAAGTAGCCAAAGCCGTCAAATCCTACAAGCCTAAATATTCGGTCGTCATACTGGCGACCTCCGGGCATTTTATGGGCCTGGAAGGGATCAACAACTGGCTGTACCGACATGGTCGTACCAGTACCCATTTCATGTCGAAAATACCAGCGGAAGACAAGATCGATTTCGATGTCTTTTTCGGCATTGACCTGTCCAGCCATGACCAGCGTGTAGGCAGTTTTGCCTTTGGCACTTTCAACAATTCGGCCTGGGCGACCAATCATTATATTAAGAACATCTTCGCCCCGTACTCCAGAAAGTTCGGCGGCTATATCCAGGAAGCATTCGGCGTCGGCGCAGACTCATCACGCTATGTAAATGCCATTGTTCCGCCTCAAAGAACCTGGAAAGATTTTATGCCGGTCAAACTTGGGCTGGATAGCGAAGCCGTGACATTTTTCGGTAAGAAGGGCATGTCCTTCGTCACGCCGAATGGAATACGAGAATTGGTGGACACGCCCAACGACCGATTCGAATCCGTCAACATGGATAACATTACGGAACAAACGCGTTCCCTGGCTGTGATGCTTGCACGGGCCAGTTCCGATGGCGAACTGTTTGAAGAGACCAAGCTGAAGATACAGGATACGGCGCACGATATGACCGGCACCGTGTACGAATTCGACCGGGATGTCAACTTCTTCGTTCCGAAAAAACCGATTCCGGGCGCGCTGGTCACTTATTATAAAAACCTGACCAATACAGGCGTTCGCGGTATCCTGATGACCAAAGCGGACTCTCTCGGACGTTTTTCTTTCAAACCTCTAAGAAATCAGACAGGGCCTATAAGACTCCGATCATATGCCCTCAACGATGAAGGTGAAATCATTTACGCACCCGATATGGGCCAGGAGGGCGATAAAACGTTCCCCCTTAACGCCGCCAGCGGCAGTTCTGAAAATTCGACCATGCAGATTGTCTTTCCGGCCCGCGCACTGGACATCTATGAAATCATCGACTCCCGGTATCTTACTGCGCTGGACAAGATGACTGTTCTGGGTCAAAATGATGCCGAGCCGCAGTGGTACGGTCACAGTTATGTCGAGACACAGAGCGGCAACGAAGGCCGTACCGTCCCTGCCGCCGTGGTCTTCGCCAAGTCGGGCCAGCGGCTCAAACTGCTGATGAGCACCAGTCTGTTCGGTGTGAAATATCTGCTCACCAACGCCCCGGATGAGTACTTGAAAAACCCGGTCAAGCCGGAAGACGTTACACTGGATCTTCTTGAAGAAGCGCAGGGGCAGGGGTACCTCGTTGATGATGGGTTGATCCTCAACCCATCATATCAGGGCACCCGGGATATGTGGGTGGTTGATGATGTCCGGTTGAAACAACTGGCGCGTTATGGCGTGGAGAATCAGCGCATAGAACAATTGCATGAACAGGCGCGTATCAAACTGCTGGAAGCAGAACAACACTTGAAGAATAAAGAATACGATGCGTTCATCTCGAAATCGCGGGAAGCCTGGGGGTTGGAGGCGCGCGGCTATCCCGATGTCAAGGGGACAGCGGACGACACGGTCAAAGGAGTTATTTTCTATTTTATTCTGCTGCTGCCGTTCTCATTTTTTATGGAACGCCTGATCTTCGGATTCTCATCGATCAATAAACGAATCGCTGGTTTTTCCGGATTCTTTGTAGCGGTTTTTCTACTTCTGCAACAGGTGCATCCGGCATTCAAACTCAGTACCTCGCCTTATGTCATTTTCCTTGCTTTCGTTATTTTTGCCCTTGGTTCCGTTGTGCTCGTCATCGTACTCTCGAAGTTTAATCAGGAAATTCAGAAGATAAAAAGCGCTCAGACGGGTATGCATGAAGCCGACATAGGCCGTCTGAGTGCGACGGCTGTAGCCCTTTCTCTGGGCGTTTCGAATCTAAGAAAACGCAAGGTAAGGACAGCCCTCACAGCAGCTACCATCACCCTGTTGACCTTCACAGTATTGTCATTCACATCAATTACGACGTCCTTAAAGTATTACAAACTTGAACGGGACAATTCGGCAACCTACGAAGGCACCTTGGTGCGTGATCGAAACTGGAAGGGGCTCCAGCCTTCCGTGCTCGATTACCTGAACAGTACCTTTCAGGATAATGCCACACTTATTCCTCGGGCCTGGTATATGTCTCAGGTAAAAGGTGAAAAAGGATTCTTTGCCTTTTCCTCCCCTCATGTAGAAAAAGAGAGTTATGTCAACAGCATTCTGGGTTTAAGTCCCGACGAACCCAAAGCGACAAAACTTGATACGTATCTACTGGGGGGTCGGTGGTTCGAGCCCGGAGAGGAAAAAGTCGCTATCCTGCCGGATGATGTAGCCAGTGTGGTTGGAATTACGCCGGCAGATGCAGGTTCTACGTATATCACCATGTTCGGCATGCGGCTTCAGGTCGTCGGCATTCTCGACTCGAAACGATTCAACCAGCTCAAGGATCTGGATGATGAAAAACTCACACCGGTCGATCTGGTTCAGGAAAAAGGCAAGATAGCCCAGCGCATCGGCGAAGATCCCCGTCTGCAATCGGAATCCCCGCCTGAAGCTTTCATCCATCTGGAATCGAATAATGTGCTGATTCTGCCCTATCAATTGGTGATGCAACTGGACGGCAAATTACAATCGGTAGCCATCACGGATTTCAGAGATGAGAATGGTCAACCGAATCCGAATTTCGATAAAGAAATCGAAGGTTTTCTGTCACGGGTGGCCATGACCATGTTTGTGGGCAAGGATGACGTGGTCAATGTATACAGTTCCATCGGGTCAACATCCATCGGTGGGGCCGGGAACTTCCTTATTCCCATCCTGGTGGCTGCTATGATCGTGCTGAACACGATGATGGGCGCGGTACACGAGCGTTTCCGTGAAATCAGCGTGTACAGTTCGGTCGGGCTGGCGCCGAGTCACATCGCCTCTCTGTTCCTGGCTGAGTCTTCCGTGTTTGCGACGATCGGCGCGGTGCTGGGCTATCTGGTCGGTCAGTCGCTTACGCTGGTGCTATCCAACTTCGATATCATGGCCGGCTTGTCTTTAAACTATTCATCCCTTTCTGCCATCTGGTCCGTTGTCGTGGTCATGGCAACCGTATTTCTGTCCACGGCCTACCCGGCCAAGAAAGCGGCCGATATGGCTGTCCCGGATGTGGGACGCGAGTGGAAATTCCCTGAACCGGATGGAGACGACTGGAGCTTCGACTTCCCCTTTACCATCGGCAGCGTAGAAGTGCTGGGCATGTACACCTACCTGACCAAGGTGTTCGAATCGTACGAAGAAGGCTCGCTCGGCGCGTTTGTCACTGAAAATGTTAAACTTACGTCTGTGAAAGACGATCAAGGCGCCCTGCGCTACCAGATCTCGATGATGACCTGGCTGGCCCCCTATGATCTGGGCATCAGCCAAAAGGTATCTCTCAGTGCGGCGCCGGCTGAAGATGAACATGCGCTGTATGCCGTATGGGTAGACATCCATCGTGAAAGCGGTGACGTCGCCTCCTGGAAACGAATCAACCGGCGCTTTTTGAGTGTACTGAGAAAACGCTTTCTGGTCTGGCGAACCCTGTCGCAACAACTCAAAGACGAATACGCCGCTACCGGCCGGAAATTGACCAGTACTCAGGAAGAAACTAAGGTAGTCTAAGGTAGTCCTATGAAATTCGCTATCTGCAACGAGCTGTTTGGAAAACAACCTCTGGAAGAAATCTTCGGAACCGCCGCCAGGGTGGGGTATGATGGGGTGGAAATCGCACCATTTACTCTGGCCTCGTCCGTAACTGAGATTGACGCTGCCCGTCGAAACGAGATTCGGCAAATGGCCGCTGCTTACCATCTTGATATTACCGGCATTCACTGGCTCTTTATCAGTCCTGAAGGCCTGTATCTGAATCATCCGGACGATAAAATCAGGTCCTTTACCCGTGAATATCTTTGTGATTTGATTCGATTCTGTGGTGATATAGGCGGTCATGTTATGGTTGTCGGTTCTCCCAAACAACGGGATGTGCTGCCGGGTCAGACCTATGAGGCGACCTGGGATCGTACGAAAACGGTTTTTGAATCCTGCCTGCCGGTAGCAGAAGAACATGCTGTGACCATCTGTATGGAACCACTGGACCGCGAACAGACCAATTTTGTTAATACCCCCATTGAGGCAGCACGAATGGTCCGTGAAATCAGTCATCCGAATTTTCGTATGATTGTCGACGTTCGAGCGACCCTCTGTCAGGGAGAAGATGTTGTGGCCTCGATTCATAGCGTCAAAGATGAGATGGCTTACTTTCACCTAAATGACGCCAATGGCCACGGTCCCGGCTTTGGAGAGGTTGATTTTGTACCGATACTCCAGGCGCTCCAGGAAATCGGCTATGACGGGTACGGTTCTGTCGAAGTTTTTGATTTTTCACCAGGTGCTGAGACCATTGCGTCCAGGAGTTTTGAAACGCTGATGACGGCGAAGGAGAAAATCGGCAAGTAGGCAAGTGGGCAGGAGAAAATCGGCAAGTACATACCCTTTATCTGCCCACCTGCCCACTTGCTGGTTCCCCATGTCCAACCAGACCACACGACAGATTCTTAATAAAAAAAGTATGTCCCGGGTATTGTCTCGTATAGCACACGAGATTATGGAACGTAACCACGGGGCGTCCGATCTCGCCATTATCGGCATCCGGCGACGCGGTGACTGGCTGGCCAAACGCCTTGCCGAGATCATTAACCGGGTTGAAGACGTATCTCTACCGGTGGGGGCGTTGGACATCAATCTGTATAGAGACGATTTTCAGAGTCACGCCGCGCAGCCTATCGTCCGCGTGAGTGAAATCCCATTTGAAGTGGAAGGCCGCACGATCATCCTGGTGGATGATGTATTGTTCACCGGTCGTACGATACGGGCGGCTCTGGATGAGCTGAAAGATTTCGGGCGGGCGCGGCGTATACAACTGGCGGTCCTCATTAATCGAGATGGCCGGGAATTACCGATACAAGCAGATTATATCGGTGAGGATGTTGACATCGGGCCGGAGGAGATCGTCGTGGTTCATGTTCAGGAAGTAGACGATGAGGACCATGTTCTTGTAGAACGGGTAACCTGATGACTGAAGAAAATCCTTACCAGTTAAATCATCGGCATCTTCTGGGTCTGGAGGATTACTCCCGCCAGGAGATACGGCTCATCCTTGATACAGCGGACTCCTTCAAAGAAGTCATCCAACGTCCCATTCGTAAAGTGCCTGCTCTCCGCGGTAAAAACATCGTCAATCTTTTCTTCGAATCAAGCACACGTACCCGGTTATCCTTCGAGTTGGCCGAAAAACAACTCTCCGCAGATACCTTGAATTTTACGACCAGCGGCAGTAGTGTATCCAAAGGAGAAACATTAAGCGATACGGCCCGGAACATTGAAGCCATGCAGGTTGACTGCGTGGTTGTCCGTCATTCGGCGGCCGGCGCTCCGCTGTTTCTCAGCCAGTGTCTCTCCAATGCGGTCATCATCAACGCCGGAGACGGCGCCCATGAGCATCCGACCCAGGGGTTGCTCGACCTGTTGACGATTCGGGATACATTGGGAGACATTGAAGGGCTGCGTGTCGCTATCATCGGCGACATCGCCCATAGCCGGGTCGCGAGATCCAACATCTGGGGCCTCTGTAAAATGGGCGCGGAAGTAGCCATCTGCGGACCGCCGACGATGATCCCCATCGATATCGAAGATATGGGTGTAGAGGTGCATTATCACGTGGAAGATGCGATTCGGGATGCGGATGTGGTGTATGCGTTGCGTATTCAGCTTGAACGGCAACAGGGTGTCGGCCTTTTCCCGTCCATACGGGAATATGCCCGTCTCTTCGGCATCAACACGGAGCGGATGAGTCATGCTAAGCCAGGGGCTATCGTGATGCATCCTGGTCCGATTAACCGTGGCGTGGAACTGGACAGCGACGTCGCGGATGGAAAAAGGTCGGTCATTCTGGATCAGGTCACCAATGGCGTGGCCGTGCGTATGGCCGTGCTTTATTTACTCAATGGCGGAGGGGAGCGCGATGACGGCTGAGTACACTGGTGAATCGACCAACGGCGGTGCATTGACGGTCATTCGTAATGGCCGTATTGTCGATCCTTCAGCCCATCGTGATGACGTAGGCGACCTCTGGATTCAAGATGGCCATATCCTGGATCAGGGTCCAGCACATTCAGATAAAGAAGCCGTTGTCATCGACGCAACCAACCAGATCGTACTCCCCGGTCTGATCGATATGCATGTCCACCTGAATGAACCGGGTTATGAATACCGAGAAACAATCAAAACGGGTGCCCTGGCGGCAGCGGCGGGCGGCTGTACCGCGATAGCCTGTATGCCGGATACGAATCCGGCCCTCGACCATACGGAAACGGTCCATTTTGTAAAGGCGCAGGCGAAAGAAGCTGCGGTGCGAGTCTATCCTATCGGCGCCATAACCATGGGACGTCGGGGCGAACAACTTACAGAGATCGGCCATCTGTTCGATGCCGGTGTCGTCGGTATTTCAGATGCGGGACACCCGATAGAGAACCCGGCGGTTTTACGCCGTGCCCTGGAATACGCCCGTATGTTTGATCTTCCGGTCCTGGTTCATTGTGAAGATAAGCAGTTATCTGCCGATGGCATGATGAACGAGGGTAGAAACTCTACCCGACTGGGATTAAAGGGGATACCCACCATCGCCGAAGAGACGATGGTCGCCCGGGATATCAAACTGGCGGAATGGACCGGCGGCCGAATCCATATTACCCACATCAGCACGGCAGATAGTGTCGAGCTCATCCGAGCCGGCAAAGCGCGAGGCGTTCGTGTGACCACAGAGGTCACCCCTCATCATCTCGTGTTAACCGATGAAATGCTGGCCGGATATGATACCAGCCTGAAGATCAATCCGCCGCTCCGAACAGCACATGATGTAGAAGCGCTTCGGGCCGGTCTTTCAGACGGCACGATCGATGTGATCGCTTCCGACCACACGCCGCGATCTATAGACGAAAAAAATATGGAATATCAGGAGGCGTTATTCGGCGCCATCGGTCTGGAAACGATGCTCGCTGTGATTATGACAGAGCTGGTAAACCAAGGACATGTATCCCTTTCCACCGCCCTCCTTGCCATGACGGCGACGCCGGCGCACATCCTTGGTGTTGAAGGCGGTACGCTTCAACCCGGAAAACCGGCCGACATCACCATATTGGATCCGGATCGGTCCTGGTCGGTCGCGACGGATTCTTTCCGATCCAAATCCCAAAACACGCCGTTTGGCGGTTATACCTTAAACGGAGTCGTAACCCATACGATTATAGGCGGTAAGGTGTTGCCATGGGAAGAAAACAGCAAAACTACTTGACGTCGTTCAGGTTTGTCCTCTATTTTAAAAAATCTTTTAAGATTTATAGAAATTAGGTTGTAAATAGACTATTCAGAATCTGCATGAGTATAAGGGAACTGTATTTGAAGTTGCGCGTACGTATAGGTTAGATGCTCTCATCTAAAGCGTTCTGACTTTCATAGAAAATCCCTGCTCTGTTCCTCAATCCATAGAGCAGGTGTTATTATTTGATGGTTTACGAAAGGAGTTTGTTTTGAAATCCAAAAAGTTTGCGTTTGTGGCGCTATTTGTTTTTGTCCTGGCCATGATGCCTGTCCTGGCGCATGCCCAGAAAATGCAGATTAGTTCGGCGAAGATATATTTAAGAGAAAATCCGCCAAAGCTTGATAAGGCGGAAGACTTGCTTAAGGCCGCTCTGGAAAAAGATCCAGGGAATAACAACGCCCATTATTTTCTTGGTATGGTGTACTACTATAAAGGGAATTTCGATCTGTACTTCGACAATTGGGATCATGTCGTCTACAAAGACCTGGGAAAGAAGGAAAAGAAGCTATATATAGAGCAACTCGGGGATATGATCCGGTTGCGTTACAATGCAGCGACACAGAGTTACGAAAAGAGAGAATTCGCCAAGGCGGTCGGTCAGTTTCAGGCCTCTATCAGAGCATCTGAGATGCTTCAGAAAGGGTTGCGGGCTACGGGGAAAAAAAATGAGATGAAGGACGCAGATAGTTTTGAAGAGTCCAGGCAATTGGCCTATTTGTATATGGGTTATGCAGCCCTGTCTGCCCAGGACTACGATAATGCGGTAATCGCGCTTGAACAGGTGCTTGAAGCGGATCCGAATAAAGTCGAAGCCTGGGACGGTCTGATCAACATATATTACCGACAGGAGAACCACGAGAAGTTAATCCTGGCATGCAATAAGACGATCGAGCTTTCTGAACAAACGGATCTCAACACCTACCTGATGCTTCGTAATGCCTATTTCACGACGGCGGATACGACAAATGTGTTGGCCACGTATGAAAAAGCAATTGAGGCCCATCCCATGGAGTACAGTCTGTATCGAGATTTGAGTTCGATGTATGCCTCCAAGAAAGAATATGCCAGGGCGATCACCATACTTGAAAAAGGCCATACATACATCCCGGATGATCTGGTTATTCTGAACTACCTGGGTACCGTGTATTATAATCAAGGGTTCACGCTTAACGAAGAAGGCGACTCGGCCGGCGCCAACACGGCCTTTTCCAACGGCATTGATCCTCTGGAAAAGCTCCTGGAAATTGAACCGTTGAGTATCGATGGGAATGATACGCTGGCTAAAATCTACCATGGCCTGGCTAAAACAGAAATGGATGATGCCATGAAAAGTAAATTGGCCGCCAAAGGTGATGCGTACGGTGATAAGAAGAGAGAACTGATTATGTCAGGTGAAGGGAAATAAGCCCGTTTCGGATGGATGGTTCCCTGCCTAAACGCATCGAACACTTCATGGCTGCAGAATCCAAATACATCCTTGAACCCGGCTGTCGGTTTTCATAACATAAAAGGAGGGCTCTGATCTACGAGGCCCTCCTTTTTTATGTCCAAAACGATTGACAGTCGGGAACTGATCTTCTATACTACCATTCAATAAAAGACCGATACGTATCATCTTATCTATAGCATAAAATGTCTCCCTATCAACTCCGAATTCTGAGGAAAAGTAAACCGGTCGGCCAAGCTGCTTCGGCGGTTCTCTCAAATCGTCCTCTATCCGGGTTATCCGCATTTTGCCTTCTTATCACCGTCGGTTTGATCTGCATTAACAGCATGGGCTGCGGCTCATCATCCGCTGCAAAAGCCTCCCCTGTTTTGACGACTCGATCTCCTGTTGAGACGGAAAGGAAATATGACGATCCGCCGTTATCGGATCGTGAATTATCCGGTATGCTCGATAACCGCGTTACACCGGTTTCCCCCCATACAGCCACTCAAACACCGGTTCCTACACCATCCCAAGAGGTACCCAGAACACCGGTTTTGACCAGTACAGATCGTAATCAGGAAGAGGCGCCTCTGAATAGCCGCCCTCCGGGAAAAATGGTATCGGGCTACCGCGTTCAAATCCATTCGTTCCGTGACCGGGCGGCAGCGATCAAAGCGCAGCGACAGGTTAAGGATCGTGTGAAAGAGTTCCCGATCGAAGTTCATCTTGAAGAAGAAGCGTCTTATTATAAAATTCGTGTCGGTGATTTCACGTCCAAATCGGATGCGGATCGCCTGGCCCGTATTTTAAAAGCCCAGAAAGGTTATCCGGATGTCTGGGTTGTAAAAACCAGAGTCTATGCATCCGGAAGATAACCTGATTGACAGGAGTATATCGTTGATGAGTAAAACATATGGTACGCTGAATCCCGGTAAACGCGTTCTTATGGGACCGGGACCGAGTGATCTGCATCCTCGTATTTATCAGGCCATGGCAGCACCGCTGGTAGGACATCTTGATCCGTATTTTATCCAGATCATGGATGAAACCAAAGCATTGCTCCGCTACGTGTTCCAGACCGATAATGACCTGACTTTTCCGATCTCAGCCACCGGGTCCGCCGGCATGGAAACCTGTCTATGTAATCTCATCGAGCCCGGTGATGAAGTTCTGATTTGTGTAGGCGGTTTTTTCGGTGATCGGATGGCCCAGATGGCGGAGCGTCATGGGGGCAAGGTCGTTCGCCTTGAAAACAAATGGGGCCGGCCGTTTACACCAGATCAAGTGCAGGAAGCCCTTGCAGGCTGTCGCCCCAAGCTTGTGGGGCTGGTCCATGGAGAAACCTCAACCGGTGTGCTACAACCGCTGGAGGATATTGTCCGGATCGTCCATGAGCATGACGCCTTGGTCCTGGTAGACGCTGTGGCCTCTTTGGGAGGGACACCGGTCAAAATTGATGAATGGGACATCGATGCCTGCTACACTGGCAGCCAGAAATGTCTGAGCGCCCCTCCCGGCTTGGCGCCCATTACGCTGAATGATCGAGCTGTGACGGCTATCGAACATCGTAAATCACCGGTAAATAGCTGGTATCTGGACCTGACACTCGTAAAAAAATATTGGGGAGAAGAACATCTGTATCATCATACGGCACCGGTAAATTTGATATACGCTCTAAGAGAAGCGCTTGTACTGATCCATGAAGAAGGACTTGAAAACTGTTTTGCACGCCATGCACTCAACTACCGGGCGTTAAAAGCCGGTATAGATGCTATGGGGCTGAAATTCTTTGTCGAGGAAGCACACCGGGCTCCGATGATCAATCCCGTGCTGGCCCCGGAAGGGATCGATGAAGCCGGAATTCGCGGACGTCTGCTCAACGAATACGGCATCGAATTGGGTGGTGGCCTGGGCGCCTTGAAGGGAAAAGCCTGGCGGATAGGGCTTATGGGGCAGTCCTCAAATAAAGATCACGTGATGCTCTGTCTCAGTGCTCTGGAACAAACCTTGCTCGCTGAAGGTCATACCATTAAAGCAAGTGGCGTTACTGCTGCCAGTGAAGTGTATAGTAATTAAATAATAAATAAGGGGTCTATGATGTATTTCATTGACGAAGCGGATATGTCGAAAAAGTCGATCGCACCAGGGGTAGATATCGCCGTGGCGGGAGGTGAGAAAGCCCAGATGTCTTTTGTGACCTTGAACCCGGGGGGGACCGTGCCCATGCATAACCATCCCCATGAACAAATGGGTGTGGTTCTTGAAGGGGAGTTCGTGATGGTTATCGGTGATGAAAGCCGTACGATAAAGCCTGGAGATAAGTATGTGATCCCCGGCGGGGTGGACCACGGCGTGCCTGAAGTCATCGTTAAATCGGTGGCGTTGGATATTTTCAGTCCGCCGCGGGAAGATTATGCGTAGCGGAAGTGGCGCATCGCCTTTTCAACACTACCTTCTGGCCTCCCGGTCAACCCTGTACAGTGCGCTGTTGGCATTGCCGCTGTTTCTCCTTTATGAAGCAGCGGCCCTTCTGTTCCGTCAGGACATGGCCAACATCAGAAACGGCGCCGATGTTTTATTGAAACAGATATTGGGCTTGCTGGGAATTGGCGGACTGCTTCATGTCAGTATGGCTATGCTCGCCGGGTTGGTTATTGTTATATGGATTAATCGGCATCAGGCGGTAGGCCCGATTCGCTGGCACTATTTCCCCTATATGCTTGGAGAAAGCCTGGTCTATGCGGTTGGCCTGGGCATGGTGGTCTCCTACATAGTTCAGTCGATTCTGCTTGGACCGGCTTCGATGAACCTGCCGGCGCAGATTATTCTTTCTTTGGGCGCCGGGATCTATGAAGAGTTGATTTTTCGTGTTATACTGGTCACGGCGCTGTTCTGGGCCCTCCACAGGTTGTGCCGCGTCTCTAGAGTTCCGGCTTACGCCCTGTCGGCTGTGCTGGCTGCTCTGGTATTTTCCGGCTTTCATTACGTAGGCGCCCTCGGCGATGTCTGGACCTGGCCCTCTTTTTTATTCAGATTTATTGCCGGTCTGGTCCTGTCCGGCTTATATATTACACGGGGTTACGGCATCACAGCCTATGCCCACGCCCTCTACGATCTGCTGGTCACCTTTAAGGCCCTCTGACGTGTATCCATTCCTGGTAGAAATCGGTCCGTTGCGAATCCCCAGTTTCGGCGTTATGGTGACCTGTGGATTTCTGATTTCTTTGTTTGTATTGCGACGTGAGTTGATTCGAAAAGCCTTCGATCCTGCTCTGGCGGAATCCCTGGCTGTAGCGGCTATGGTCGGCGGGATGATCGGCGCCAAGGTGTATTTTATATTTGAGGCCCTCTCCTATTTCGTCGAAGATCCGATTCATATCATTTTTTCCGGCGCCGGGTTTACATTTTACGGCGGACTGATCGGTGGCGCCGTCGGTGTCTTTTATGTCATTTATCGTCGTCAACTGCCGGTCCTCCCGATAACCGATGCGGTGGCGTTAATCCTCCCGCTGGGCTATGCAATCGGCCGTATCGGCTGTCAACTCGCCGGCGACGGGGACTACGGCACGCCAACCGACCTGCCCTGGGGTATGGCGTATCCCATCGGAATCGTACCCACCCTGGACCGGGTTCATCCAACGCCGGTATACGAAACATTGCAATCGCTGGCCATTTTCGGCATATTATTGAAGCTACGTAACACGCTTATCCAGCCAGGCCAGCTATTATGTATATCTCTTATTCTGACCGGTATCGCCCGTTTCTGGGTGGAATTTTTTCGTATTAACCCTGATGTACTCTGGGGATTGAGCGACGCGCAGATTTTCAGTATCCTGATGGTCCTCAGCGGCGGTGCCGGGTGGGTAATAGGCAAATCAACGAATCAGCGAATCACTAAATCGCTAAATCACTAAATCACCGATTCTCCTGGGGGTATGATATGCCCGACTCATCACCGTATGATCGTCCTGTACAACTCTGGAAAATGACACGCAGGCAGTTTCGTGAAGGCATTTACGACAGTAGCCTCAAAGGCGCCATTATTCCTACCGGCAGTACGGAACAGCATAATGAACATCTGGAGATGTTTCACGATACCGTCAGCGCCGTGCATATCGCAGAACAAGTGGCACAAAAGCTGTATCCGGGCGTTGTGGTCACCACGCCGATTGCCATCGGCGTCTCGGAGCACTGGATGGATCACAAAGGGACGCTGACCACCCGCCCGGAAATCTTTACGGAGCTGGTACACGATGTGGCCGACAGCATGAAACGAGGCGGAATCAACCACGTGCTGGTGGTCAACGGCCACGCAGGCAATGCCAAGCCCATGCTGGATTGTCTGGACGATCTCCAATCCCGCCTGGGCATTGATTTTGACTTTTGCAGTTACTGGGAAGCCTACGACGCAGACCTCGTGAAAAAAAATATGGCATCCGGTAATTGTCCCGGCCATGCCAGTGAATTCGAGACGTCCTTCGCCTATGCCGCGTTTCCGAGCCACGTCCACTGGGAGGGGGTAGATTACGACTCGGCAGAGTTGACCATCAGCCTCCCGGACCGGGTTACGCAGGATCGAAATTTTCATCACGAGGCTAAACTGGCCAATGCCGTGAAAGGCAAGGCGATGATTGACGTGGCCGTCAACTGGGTTGCAAATAAGATGCAGGGGATGATAGGGAGGTAAGACCGGAAGGGAGGATGGACAAATGGAGGGGGAAAGAAAATTATCTATCCCTTTCTTACCCCACTACCTTTCTTGAAAAGGGAGATGTCATGCGTGATCTATTTCACGGCATTAAGGATAAAATCGACTTTCGGATGGACGCCAGGATTAATTACGAAACGCGAGTAGTATCTAAACCTAAACTTCTTGATATTGGAGGTCGAAACAACGAATCTAGAAGTCGGAAGCATATAAAAACATTGAATAACAATTTAAATAACGTAGTCGTCAGTACGGACATCATTGCTGATTATCAACCTGATCTTGTGGATGATATATGTAATACAAAAATAGAAGCCTCTACCTTTGACGGCGTTTATTGTGGTGCCATATTAGAACACGTGACTGAATACTGGAAAGCCATCGATAATATCCATAAGATCCTAAAACCTGAAGGGGAAGCGTTTTTTTATACTCCCTTTTTTTATCCATTTCATGATTTGATGGATTACCATCGATTCACATTTACAGAGATGTATCGTATGCTTGATCTGTTTTCTGAAGTTAGGATATTTTTACCCGATGCAGCATCAGGCTATGGCTATGTCTTCTGGTACATAGCTACTTTCGGAGCTATCAGCAAGTTTCCCCAAATACATCGTATTTTAACAGGCTCGTTTAATGCGCTGTTCAAAACATGTCTCTTTATTGCATACAAACTCAAGATCGGCAGACTGAAGACCAGAGAGTATACGTTCCAGGAAATTGCGTTCTATTATATCTATTTAGCGGTTAATCATGGTTTCTGTGCATGGGTAAAAAAGTAGAATATATTTCCTGGGGCTTCTCTATTAGCAGTCTCCCATCGAACATTATATATTTCTGGAAGTTCTATCATGTCTTCACGTAGCCGGAAGACTACAATTCTGGTCACGGCCTCTACATTCCCCCGATGGGCGGATGATCTTGTCCCAAGATTCGTGGAAGATCAGCTGAGATTTATCCAGGCACAGCACCCTGAAATAGACATTCATGTGCTGGTCCCTCATCATGCCGGCGCCTCAAAACAGGAAAGAGCATCCGGGCTGAATATCTATCGCTTTTCGTATTTCTGGCCCTTACGATGGCAAAAACTGGTTTATCCGGCGATCCTGCCCAATATAAAACAAAAAAAATGGCTTATATTACAGATCCCCTTTCTTCTGTTATTTGAATTCCTGGCAACGTGGCGCCTTGTCCGCATTCTGAAACCGGATTTTCTGTATGCCCATTGGTTTGTACCCCAAGGCATTACCGCAGGCCTTGTCTCTATGCTTACAGGCATTCCTTGCGCGTTCACAAGCCATTCTTCCGATGTCCAGATCATGAATAAAATACCGTGGATCGGCACACATCTATCCCGTTTTTTCATACGGCGGATGTATGCCATCACCGTGGTCAGCCGTCGTTCTTTAGAAAAACTGAAAGCATTTTTCAACAAAGTTGAATGGACCATAATTGAACAAAAAACGGCAGTAATACCAATGGGCGTAGATATCGACCAAATAAGAAAGGGAAATCAAGACGCACCTGTTTTAAAGGCACAGTTCGGATTATCCAACCATATGGTCATTTTTTTTATCGGCAGACTGGCGGAAAAAAAAGGCGTTACTTATCTCTTGCGGGCCTTTGCTCAATTGAAATCGGATCATCCCACCATAACATTAATTATTGCAGGCGATGGTCCTTTAAAGGTTGAGTTAGAACAAGAAGCCGTACTATTGGGAATTGGAGATCGAACACAATTTATCGGATATACTTCAGGAAAGACAAAGCTGGATTATCTAAATTTATGTGATATTATGGTGGTCCCTTCCATTATTACAGAGTCGGGAGATGCAGAAGGGTTGCCGGTCGCTCTTCTTGAAGGGTTGGCTGCGGGAAAAATATGTATCGCGACAGACGTCAGCGGGGCGGATGATATTATTCGGGATGGAGAAAATGGGTATCTGATCCCACAAAAAGATATCCAGGCACTGAATACTGCCATCAAAATGGTGCTGACGCTTTCCGAACCCCAAAGAAATAATATGCTTGCAAAAGCCCGGACAACAGCTGAATCTTTTAATTGGAGACCTATTGCAAATATGCATTACACCCATTTATTTTCGGATAGAAATGTGCGTAATAGTCTATAAAATGGCAGGATGTTAATTCATGATGGTTTCTTTTTATCATAAAAGGAGTCCCCCATGTCCCCTTCAGATGATGCTATCCATATCGGTTCGCGCAGAGAATTGCTGGT
>CAJXCW010000085.1 GCA_913051705.1 uncultured bacterium | reverse complement strand
TTCCAGGTACTTCATCAAACCACTATGCGAGGTAACCCGCTCACCGGGGTGATACCCCAACACCTCATACATGGCCGGAATAGATGGATCATAATCAACACCGGGCCAGTAATCAAATGCGTCCTGTGCGTTTGCTGCATGATGGGTTGTGCACATAAAAAAAGCGGTGGACAGGATAAAAAAGATCCGATAAGACATCAGGTTCCTCCTTGCCATTGAACATGGATGAAATAACTTGCGATGGGCATAGATGATATAGTGGATTTGTGAAAGTACCGCAACTGTTGTTCCTCGGGTGACAATCGCTCTTTTAAAAAACCCCCTATATCCCGTAGAATCGATACCATTTGGTCCGGGAAAAACTGGTCAGTATGGGTTCACCGCAGTACGAACTTGCCCTTTCGATCATCTTCCAGGCGAAACGATCCCGGACCTGTTGAAGATGCCGGGGTATACCATAATTAAAATAAGGCGGTAAGTGGTAGGCATTTCAATCAACAAACCCCGAAGGGCTCGCATCGTGTCCAGAGAACACATGTCATCAACAAATCAACAAATTCTTTCTGCCTACCTCCGTGAGTATATAAGTGGCGTTTGATCATCATCGTCCAGCACATCACCGATTTGCAAGGATTCCAGCATGGAGTCGGGCAATACATTGGACGTTCCGTTGAAGGTGCTGCCGTTGGGCATATAGGCGCAGGTAAATGCTCGACGCGGATATGGGGTCATATTAGCATGGGCAGCATGAACCATCAGCCCATTGTGAAACGAGCAACCGCCAGCCCGAAGAACGACGGGCGCCGGTTCCAAGCCGCCCAGTTCAGAATACGTCTCAAACATCGCACCGACCCTATTCCCGGCAGCCGGATGGTCTTTCAAACGGGCTTTATGAGAACCGGGTAAAAAGAACATACACCCATTTTGAAGCGTGACATTATCCAGGGCGACCCAGATGGTGATTGCATGTTCCGAACTGAAGGACCATTTGGTGTTATCCTGATGCCACGTCGTAGGATTAGCCCAGGGATGCTTGATCAACGCCTGATCATGCCAGATACGTATGCCGTCCACCCCTTCCAGATCAGCTGCCATCTTGCCGATCCTATCATCAAACATAAGGCGGCGGACCCCGGGATGATCCATCCAGAGATTGATCCGTTGCTGGAAGACCGCTTCTCCCTGCGCTTTTGCAGGAATTTTGGCTGTGTTGTAAGGCAAACGATTATTTTTCCGTGCAGCCACAGCCTCATCTACAGCCTCCCGCCAGATAGCCAGCTCCCGGTCATCTAAAAAATTATCCACGATGAGATAACCGTTTTTTTGATAGAACTCAATATGCGTATTTGAAAGCTGATGATTCATACTGGTCTCCGCATCATGAACGAGGCCAGATGAGAGGAAACTCATCACACGCCATCGGGTCACCCGGTTTCAAACCACCGGTTACGGTAGGTGATATTTCCCACGGGCGGGTGGCAAATCGCGTGTCGTCTCCGAACCATCGGGTGACCAGCACACGCCGCGCGTGCGTTAATGATTGATTCCCCGCAGCACCGTGCAAGGCCAGCATGTGAAAGGCAATGACATCACCCGGTTCCATATCCCATGATAGGATATCATACTGTTCGGGATGTTCATCTATGGGCGGAACATCTTCAAAACGTATCTCTTTCATCATAGGTGTAGATCCAGGTTCATCCAGCGTATAATTACTTTCCGATGCAAACTTACGGGGCACAAACCACCGTCCCCAGTTATGCGATCCGCGAACGAATTGTACGCAGGCCGACTGCGCCATGGGGTCCACAGGCATCCAGATCGAACACGTCTGGTGCCCATCGACCGGATAATATGGCTGATCATGATGCCACGGCGTACGCTTGAAGGTCCCCGGCCACTTAACCAGCAGGTGTTCATGATAAAAAGCAGCGGTTTCAGATTGCATAAGTCGAGCGACCATCGGCGCCACAGGCGCTTCATGGACAAAAGCCGCATACTCCGGAATCCGCCGCCAGTTATAGTAGTCATCAAAAAACCCACCCTGATCATCCTCGTCCGCCTTGAGTGTCCCGGCATAATCGCTTGGCTCCGCTATATTACGCTCAACCCCGGTCGTGACTTCATCAACCCATCTTTGATCAAACACCTGCCGAAGACAAATCGCCCCATCTTCCTGAAACTGCCTGACCTCTTCATCTGAAATTAATCCAGCTATATCCATATTTCACCAACTTTCCCTGCGGATAACTTCTCTCAAATCACAAATTTCTTCCTGCCCGCCTACCGCCTACCGATATACATCTCCGTATGCACCGTCCCTATCCATGTAAAAAACGGATAGCCGTATTTATTTTCCTTGAGGCCCTTGACCCAGGGTTTACGTAACTCGAGCGTCAGATTATGATATAAAAAGACACCGCCGACATCTTCTACAAGAAGTCGCTCTGCATGCTGATACATCTGCATACGTTTATCCTGGTCCAGCTCAAACGCCGCCGTATCGATCAGACGATTGAATGCCGAATGGTTCCAAGCCTGGCGTCCGAAACCTCGCTGTTGAGACCGCCACACCATACCCAGTAAATTGTTGGGATCAGGATAGTCCGCATTGAAAGCAGCCAGGCCGATAGGGATGTTCCACTGATACATGTTATCCCGATAGACCTTATCCTCCGTCGATCTGATTTTCAAATCGATACCCAGGTTGTTTTTCAACATGGCCTGCACCGCCTGAGCCACATAATTTAATAGTGGGGTCGCTTTACCTACCCAGAACTCCGTCCGGGGAAATCCTTTCCCTTTTGGATAGCCGGCTTCTGCAAGCAGAGTCCGTGCAAGATCCGGATTATAGGCTTGTATGTCGTTCAAGTCACCATCGGCGGAACCGGGAAAATTAGTCGGCAGCATACTGAAAGCCGGAATGGCCGTATTCCGCAATACGACCCGACATAACGCGTCCCGATCTATGGCATGACTTATGGCCTGCCGGACTTTGAGATTATCAAAAGGAGGCTGATCGGTTTTGAAAAAAAGATAGGACGTCTCAGGAAACGCATACCTGACCAGCTGGCTGTTCAACTCAGATTGCGATTCAATAAACGGCAGATCGGACACCTCAACCCGGAGATAATCAATTTCATCATTTTCGTACGGCGCGGTGCCCACATGGCCGGTTGTAAATACCTGTACGATCTGTTCCAGAAAACCTTTGTGAGGTCCCGTGTAAAAGGGATTGAGAGAAAGGGTCGCATGTCGTCCACTCTGCCAGTCCGTCAGGGTATAGCTCGAATTGGATACGAAATGTTCTGCCTCACTCCATTTACGCCCATATTTTTCCACCTGCCACCGAGGCACCGGACCTGATCCGGAAAAGGCCACAATGAACGGCAGATAGGGGCATGGTTTTTCGGTCTCGACCTCTAAAGTCAAATTATCGAGAGCCCGGACGCCGACCGTTTTTGAATCTGTTGTTTTGCCCTGATTGAACGTCCGAGCGCCTTTTATTTCGTAATAAAAAAAAGCATACGGGCTGGCTTCATCTGGATCGAGAAGCCGTTTATACGTGTATTCAAAATCATGGGCGGTGACCGGACGGCCATCACTCCAGCGTCCATCGGGTCGAAGGTGAAAAGTCCACCTGAGACCATCCTCAGAGCGCTCCCACGATGTAGCAGCGGCCGGTACCAGTTCGAGGTCTCTATTCAGCATAGCAAGCCGATCAAAAAGCGGCACCGCCCCCTGCGCTTCATAAATAGCGATACTGATATCATAACTCAAGGGCTCAACTATGGTATATCGAAAAATCTGCTGCTCCGGTGGCGCCGCATCCACGGGCAACTGTTTACCGATTGAATTGGTCTGGGTATATGCCGGGGTAATAAGGCCCATCAACAAGGATAAAACTACGCAATATCTCATAGATAGCAGTATAACGTGATCAAAAAAGGATGTCAATCAATTGGAAAAAGTTATTGGTTTGGTTCAGAGCGTGGTGGTCGGACATACCTGTACACCGAAAGGGTAACAGATACGGCCAGAGCGATTTTTACGGCATCAAAGGGAAGAAAAGGCAACCAGCCGATGGTCAAAATAGAATACCATGAAGTCGATTTATCGATGATGATATTAAAATAAAGGGTGAGGTACAGCAGGCCACAAGACCAGATGGCGACCTGCCCCAGCAACATGGCTGTTGTGATCCTACGGACGGATCGATCTGAATACCGTTCAAGATACCTGCCCGTAATAAGGGCGGCAAAAATAAAACCGATGATATAGCCGAAGGTTGGGGAGAGAACAATACCTACACCGCCACGCCCACCGGCGAAAACAGGGAGGCCGATCAAACCCATACCGAGATAAACCAACTGGCTCAGGGCGCCCCATCGTCCTCCCAGAACGGCGCCGGAAATCAACACAATGCAGGTCTGCATCGTAATCGGAACCGGGCCGATAGGTAAGATAATATAGCCGCTGATAACCGTAAGCGCCGTCATTAATGCGGCAGTTGTGAGTTGGGAAAGCGGTGTCGCCAATGACGCAACATCCCTTCTGTCAATGTGGAAGCCTATAACAATACCAGGCTGACTCCTTCGCCTGCGATCGATCTGAGATAACCGGCGGCATCGCCGTAAAGTCGCTTTGCCGCTTACCGCCTACTGCTTTCTGCTTTGCCGCCTACTGCTTTCTGCCTACTGCTTTCTGCTTTGCCGCCTACCGCCTACTGCTTTCTCCCACCCGTTTTTCCTAAAACCACTGCAATTTGTCCACCTGTGTCAGCAAATCTTCTCCATGCATAAAACGCTTGATATTCTCGATAAACACATCCATGCGGCGATCCTGGACGAAGGGACCGTGGCCGGCCATATGAGGCGTCAAGATGACCTGGTCCATGCCCCATAAAGGATGGTCTGACGGCAGGGGTTCAATTTCATATACATCCAGAGCAGCGCCGGCGATCTGCCTCTGTTGCAAGGCGGAGGTAAGAGCCTGAAGATCGACGATGATCCCGCGACCGATGTTAATCAGATAGCCGGTAGACTTCATCCTGTTGAGTTGGGCAGCGCCGATGAGTTTTTCACTTTCCGGTGAATGCGGTGCACAGATGACAACAAAATCAGAGGTTTTCAGCAGGTCATCCAATCGCTCCAACGGCCAGACCGCCTCTACGCCCTCGGAAGGCTCGAATACCCCCGGATCAACCGCAATAACCCGGGAACCGAACGGTACCGCTCTCCTGGCTACCTCCCGACCGATTCCGCCTAACCCGATAATACCGATCGTTTGATCACCAAGATGTATTGTTTCCCCTTCAGGATTCCATTCCCGATTCACCTGTCGGCGGATATAACGGGGCAATCCCCTCGAAAATGCCAGAATGTAAGCCCATACCTGATTTGCAATATGATCACTGAACACCCCACGCACATTGCTGAGAAGGACTGGACTCTCAAGCAATTCCGGGAAGATGTAATTCTCCATCCCGATGCAATTGGCCTGTACCCATTTCAGATGCTGCGCCGTCATCAGCAGTGCTGGCGTGATCGTCCCGTACATCACATCCGCATCCACAATATAAGCAAGCGCTTCCCCTTCCGACCGGGGACGAATAATGTCCAGTTCCGGAAAAGACGCTTCAATACGCAAAACATCCTGATCGGAAATATCCGGATAAATAAGTAGTTTCATTGGATTCCCTAATTTAAAAACCTTGACGGTGATATATCTCGCTTCATGTTTGTCGTTTCGTAGGTGGATGACTCCCTATGGGATTAAATTGATTGCTGCGCAATTGCAGGTTCTATCGAACCGTGCGAGCCCTCCGGGGTTCGCAGCTTCGTCGTTTCGTAGCTTCGTCCTTTCCCTTGCCTCTCCCCTTATGTTCATATACATTGTTCGTCGTTTGTGTCAACGATGTTTTTACGAATAATGACAAGGAGATTAAAAATGAATATTGGAATTCGCACGACCGGCCGGTTGAATGGGATGCCGTTTGATGAGGTGTGCCGCTGGATGGCAGCGAACGGTTTTGAAACCATCGATGTACCGAATATCAATGCGGACATGGTAAAAACTGCCTCTTCACATGGTGTAGGGATCTGCCAGGTGGACCTGGTAGCCGGATCAGATCTGTTGAGTGACGATACCGATAAGCAGAAACAGGCGATCCAGGCATCGATCGCTTCGATACAGAATGCGATTGACCACGGGGTCAAGAATATGTTCTACGTGGCGCCGGCGCCGGCAGATCCGTCACAGGGCCGTGCCGCCACATTTGAACAATGGAAACGCACCATGCCGGCTATTGTCGATTTTGCCGATTCAAACGGCGCGACGATCGCCCTCGAAGGCTGGCCTGGTGGTTCCCCGCATTTTGATCGTATCGGCGCCAATCCGGAAATGTTACGGGCGATGTTTGAGGTCTGTCCCTCCGAGGCGTTCGGCATCAATTACGACCCTTCTCATCTAATTCGTCTGGGTGTAGATTACCTGCGGATGTTAGAAGAATTCGGACATCGTGTCCATCATGTCCATGCCAAAGATACCAAATTCGATAGCGAAGCCCTTTATCTCTATGGTCGTATGAGTCCTTCACTGGACCAACCCAAGGCGTTCGGCGAAGACTGGTGGCGTTATTGCATCCCCGGTGAAGGCGAAGCCGATTGGGCCCATATTATGAAGAACCTCGAAGATTTTGGTTATGACGGCATTCTGAGTATTGAACATGAGGACGTCCGATACTGGGGCTCCTGGGAAGTCGAGGCCGAAGGATTTATCCGTGCCCGTACCCATCTCAAAAAGTATATGATGTAACGGATGGGCAAGTGGGCAGGTGAGTGTGACAGATAGAGATAACTCACTTACCCACCTGCCCACTTACCTCCCTGCCCTCCCCCTCCTCAGCAATCCCTTCTGATCATACACCGAAATCGCATCCCGGATAAATCGGGCTGTTGTCAACGCGCCGTATTCTTTTTCAAGTCTATAGCATAAATCTTCCAATTCCTTACGCGTCGACCGATGAGGTCGCAGCGTATTATACATGGACAGAATTTCCTCATTGGGGATACGAGTTAGTTCGGCCGCGCGCCGTAAATTTTCTGCCAGGGCGGCACGATTCGCCGTATCTGCGATGGCCGCCTGATTTTGAAGCGCCTCTCGGCTGATTTGTATATCAGTCGAATTGATTTCACCGGATAAAACACGGTCCAATGTCATGTCTTGATTTATTACGGGATTGTGGTCATCAACGGTCAGGCTTTCTTCAGGCATAATAGCTCTCCATCATTTTATCTTAACAGGCTGTCTTATTTATACGTCCGCTTCATGATCAAAATGTATATCCCATTCTCTGGATGGGGCGTCCAGGCGGACACATGAGGTCTCTTTCCGGTGCATCAATGTGGTTTTGACGATATATTTCAGCCGAGCCATATTATCAATCGTAGAAGGCACTGGCACAACAGGCGTCCCCTTGGCGTACCGCGCTGCGTTTTGACCGATCATACCGTAGGAGGTTTCGGTTAAATTGGGGGACATGCCGAATAATTCCAGATTATTAAGCGGATTCAGTCCTTTTCGTGTAATAAGAATCGTCCCCTTGGACTGTAATCCTATTGCGATGCCGGAACCACTAAGCTGAGCGCCATGCCATCCTATGGCGCCGCAATCTGATGTCCGGTATATTTTGACCACACGCGGCGTATATCCCTCCGCTTCGATTCCCTGACATATTCTCTTGAGTACTTCACCATGCGTTATGCCGGATAATGTTTCTGTGATCTTCGTTCCAAATGCAGGTCCGACAGCGATGACCACGTCTTTGCCGTCTGTTCCTGCCAGGGCGATCCCTTTCACTGAAAAATCGCAGGGTTTATTTTCTAATTCATCGGGATGTATGATAGATTTCGGATTCTGTGCGCCGGGGATATTCTTCAATGCTTCCCATCGGTCGCCGGTTAATCGGTAACCTGTCCCCGGACCGGTATAATCATTTGGATCATTGACGGCACTCATAACCTCGAAGGTATCCGTCACAATGGCCGAAGGTTGAAGATGGTCACCTGCAATTCGAAGCTTCTGCATCTCCAGTAACCGTTCGGCTACTTCGGTAAACCCCCGATTTGCCAGAACCTGAATCACTTCAATAATTGTGTCCGGTCCCTGTAAAAAAGCTTCTGCGGCGGCCAGATCCTCTGACTTGGGTCGATCCGGCATATCGTCACTGTCATGACCATACACGGCGGCTTCAACTTCTTCATCGGTAATCGGTGGAAAACCAAGGCCATCGTACACGGCCTGTATAGCCCGGGCGCCCCGTTCTCTTGCGGCGATAAGCGCCCCTTCCTCCACAGGGGTAATGCCCCCATCAACTTGCATATCGCGTTGTATGACAGTCCAATCGTCGATATCCTCCACATCAAAATTCCCCCCACCGAACAGATTGTCTTTTCGTGTCATCGCGCTATAGCCGGAGGTGACAAAATCTGTTCCGGGCAACATCTGAAGCATCAACTTGGCCGTCTTACGAATATCCGAATGGGAAGCCATCGCATCGTTTCCGGAAGCGACTTCCAGATCCAGCATCGCGGCCATCAGGTTCTCCGCCAGGACCCCTTTAACACCGCCCGGTAAAGATCCGGGTAGGGCAATACAACTGATGGAGCCATTCTGAACACCCTGGCTACCTGATCCCCGTATAGCCATCAAACACCTTGCCTCCAGATACAGCATGGATTTCCCTTCCGCGTGCCCCATGAGCGCCTCAGAACCCGTGCCTGAAGTAAATCGGACTTTCACGCCTCTTGAGGCATAGGCTGACGCAAGAAAGGCTTTGGACCAGGGCGTATCATCCCCATCAATAAACGTATCATCCGTACCGTAGACCGAAAGGGTTTCGGCATAAGAGGTCAGGCCCTTCATCGCAAGTTGCAGGCTCATGTCCTCTTCAACAGCACATTGGGTAAGCACGCCACCACAGCCGGCCTGTGAACCGACCAGAATAGACAGGGCGTTAAACGGCGCTGATCGAGAGACAGCGACCGTCGTCTCTTCTTCAGCAAACCCCCGGACAGCAGCTTCTGCGGCATCTGCCGCCAATAAGGCCGGATGTTCTTTACAATTGGTTACATGCGCCTGGTTAGCCGGGGTCTTCCGGACACGCATCTTCTGCAAAGCCATCATCATTTCAACCACATTTAAATGACGAATAATATCAACCAGCTTGGCGGGAGTTATCCCTTTGATAAAACCAGCTATTTCCTGCCGGGTGACGTTGATATCTACTAGCATGTGAGCATAGGCTTCAGAGTCAATCGTCATCGCTTCTTCGGCTATTGAGGTGTCGATGCCATTGTCTTTGATAAAATGGTCCATCATATCAAATTCAGCCACCAGCCGGCCGTCTAATGCGATAATCTGTTGATGTTCATCCAGATCTATGCTTGGAACAGGATCAGCCGGACTGTTGATCATGATCAATCCGGCTTCGGGCCATTCCTCTATATAGGAGTCTCGATGAACGTCGCGCTGAGCCATTATTCCCAGGCGTCTGGATGATGTAGACATAGGTCCCCCTTGAAAAGCACCTTCTCTTCGATAAAAAAACAGGTTCAATGGCTATGTGAAAAAAGAATGGGGTGAAGCCCCGTCACCTGATCATGCTATCCGACCCAGGTCCAGGCCCTCCAGAAGCGATAGCCGCATTTCGTGCATTGATACGGACAATTACCCCACCGAAACAGCATCCCGATCCAATCGATCACCCGGATGGGGGCCTGTGGAATCGGTTCTGCCTGGCATTTCGGACATATCCTCATCGTGGTCCTCCGCTTCTGCTCTTCATCGCATCCGCAATATCCTTATGCCGCATCCCTTCATGGCGCATCTCATTATACCTCTGACGGTCTTCCGGTTCCATAGCCAGGAAAGCACGGATATCGTAAGCACCGGCTTCTTCAACGGGTAATTTACCTTCCTCGAACATCAGGTCTACCGGATAACCCTGTTCTCCAAGCGGCATGCGGACGATCTCATGATTTCGAGCAGACTGAAATAAGGCCATTGTAATTTCGACGGTATAGGCGGCCTGTTTTACATCGCCACGATGGTCACCACCATTCTCCACATATCGGACGGTATCCCGCGACTGAAGGACCCAGGGATCCTCGTATTCCGGTTCTAACTCCACCCACTTATCCGTAGATCCGTTTATGTATCTTACTTTTCGGGCATCCGTCTCCAACATGCCGTCGGTGCCACGGACTTGATATTCTTCTACAGACCATCTCTCTGGCGTTAGATCCGACTGGACAAGCGCCTGAGCACCCCCCGTAAACTCGATCAGTGCCATACAGGCGTCTTCGATCCGAACCTCCCGCTCATAACGGTCGGTTTTCCGTTCCAGGGCACCCATAACCCATTCGGTTTCCGGGTCGCCAAGCAAATATCTACAGGCGTCGATGACATGAGTGCCGCAGTTAAGTAGGCCTTCACCCGATTTGGTAGTCACCATTTGCGGTTCCCCGATGACCCCATTCAGGATTAATTCACGGGCTTTGGTCCAGCTGTGATAAAACCGTCGTTGGTGTCCGATAACCAGTTTTACCTGATTATCCTCACAGGCCTTGATCATACGCTTTACCGAGGCCATACCCACCGTCATCGGTTTCTCACAAATAATCGCCTTCGGTAAATAACCGGCAGCCAGGACGGACTGAGGTTCATGCAATAAATGCCATGTGCAGATGCTGACATAATCGAGGTCTTCGTTATCCAGCATTTCTTTCATATCCGTGTATCCACCGGGGACGCTATAGTCTTCCTGAAAGGCCTTTCGAACCCGGTCATTAGGTTCGGTCACAGCAACAAGATCAATCTCATCCGTCCCCTGATACCCGACCGCATGCGACCGACCGATTTGTCCAGCGCCGACGATACCGGCGCGATAGATAGCTGTCATAAAATCTCCTGAAAAGTTGGAAAAGCTGCGAAGCAATAAATCAATGAGTAGTTGGAAGAGGCCTGTTGAGATGATTTTATATCCATATCGTGTTTGTTTATATTTAATATATTGTATAAGAAAGAAATCGCAAGATGGTCTTCGGTTGGCTATTTGGATTTACGGTTTATTGCGGCAATCGTTTATGACAAGTGCATCATCCTGAGCGTAATTATGGATCATCGGCAAATACTGAATGAGACCAGAGCCTGGATTGAGGCCGTTGTGATCGGGTTGAACCTATGCCCCTTTGCCCAATCCGTATTTGAATCCGGTCTTATTCGCTATGTGGTCTCTGACGTCCGGACAAACAGGGAATTAAAAGAGGTATTAGATAAGGAATTGCACACATTGAATCAGGCCACCAGCTCGGAATTCGACAATACCCTGCTCATTCATCCCCAGGTCTTAACTGATTTCTACGCGTACAACGATTTTCTTGATACTGCAGATCAGGTTATAAAAGAAAGCGCATTAGATGGCATCATTCAAATCGCCAGCTTTCATCCGGATTACCGATTTGCTGATACACAGCCTGATGATGCTGCAAATTATACCAATCGTTCTCCCTATCCTATGCTTCATCTATTGCGGGAGGCCAGCGTATCAAAAGCCGTCGATTCTTTTCCCGAAGTAGACGAGATTCCGGACCAAAATATAAACACCATGCGGTCTCTCGGAATCGACCACATCAAGGGCCTGTACAGATCCTTCACCTCCCGAAAAATATAATCGGGCAGATTGACTATCGCTGTCACCCCTCCCAATTTGTTGATTTGTTGATTGAAGTCCCTACTACTTACTGCCTGCCATCTATCGCCCTGTCCAATTAACTGATTGACTTATTTTTTTTCAATCACCAAATCACCAATTCTCCTTTCCGCCTCCTCATTTCTCCCACGCCAAACCATAATCCCGCTCTTCAGGCTGAGGATGACCACCGGGGCCATATCCCTTTGTGCTGGAAACATGATTCAATGGAATAAACGTATATTCAATGCCGTCATCAGTCACATTGAAATGTTGAAATCCAAGCGTCGCATCGCCATCAGGCCATCGATCAGGCCATTGGGGAAACGAGGTGGCCGGACCTTTATAAAACCGGATACCGTCGGTTTGCTGATATTTTCTACAATGGATATGACCGCTCAACACGATATCTGCCTGTGTGTTTTTGAACACCTCATAGAGCCGACTACGACCGGGTTCATCGATACCGAAATACCAGTCGTGATAGGTCTCTTTTGAGGCAATATCGAAGTTGGGCTCTTCCGGGGTATCGACAAATAAAGCATAGTGCATCAGCCAGACGTGATGTTGCTCGGGTGGTAAAACCTTCTGCGCTTCCATCCAGTCCCATAGATCCTGTTCAAGTGGTAGGCCGGAGTTGATCAGGATATCGCAGAAACCAGAGAAACGTATATTGCGGTGCTCAGTACGCCACCACAATGCGCCAAAAACTTCTTGAAACTGCTCTAGAGCTTCAAGTTGTACATTCAATGAGACATCATCACGACGGGGGCCTGCGACCTGCGTTTTTTTATTCCCAATGTCCATATTCCCCGGAATCACATGGTAAGGAAAGGGCAGGGCATCCAGATCCTGCTTTATATTTTCCAGTTCAAACCGATGAATCAAACCATCTCTGGCGATATCCCCACCGATCAAAAGCAGGTCCGGTTGAATATCAAGCATCTGCTGCTGGGCCGATTGCCAATTTTCGTTCCAGGCCGGCGCATAACGAAAAGAGCGGGGAGAACCGACATGGATATCCGTGATGTGTATAAATGACCATGGCTGCATTTTTTTCCTTCAGGACGGGAATACAGGTGTATGGCGTGGGGGCATATACGATGGTTGCTTCAGGCGACGGAAAACGAAGGGTAAATTAACAGGTGGGCAGGTGGGCACTAAACCCTAATCGCCTGCCCACCTATCTACTTGCTAAATTTCACCTAAAATCTCTTCCACATGCCCTTCAACGTCAACCTTCGGATAGATCTTCGTTATACGCCCCTCGTCATCGATGATGAATGTCGTCCGCTCAATGCCCATATATTTCTTTCCGTACATGGATTTCTCTTTGTATACGCCATAAGCGGTACAAACGGATGCATCCGGGTCGCTTAACAGAGGAAACGGCAGATCAAATTTTGCTGAGAATTTTTCATGTGAGAGGATATCATCACAACTCACACCGTAGACATGCGCCTCCCGTTTTTGAAACGTTGCATAATGATCTCTGAAATCACAGGATTCCTTGGTACAACCCGGTGTGTCATCCTTTGGATAGAAGTATAATACTACTGTATTGCCCCGTAAATCCTGTAATGATACCGAATCGTCTTTATCCGAATCCATCGTGAAATCCGGTGCAAGATCCCCCGTTTGCAACATAATTATATCCTTTTAAACAATTGTTTAGATTAATTCACAACTTTAATGTTTTTCATATCCTTTACGATAAATCGGACGCCCTTCTGCCACATATTTGGTCTCGAAATTGGTCCTGATCTCTCCTAAGCTTTTAACACGTTCGGGAATATCCTCCATTTTGTTTAAAACATCCGACGCCTCAATTAAGGCTATCATTTCTTCATAGTATTCGACATAGTCAGTGGCTATATCAACGGTCCCCCCTGAGATCAGAGTACGTTCTATATGTCCGAGGAAATCCTGTTTGAATAACCGCCGCTTTCGATGTCGTTTCTTCGGCCAGGGATCAGGAAAGTATATATGATAAGCTGTAACAGAATGATCAGGGACAAATCTTTCGATGAAATAACCAGCGTCATCCTGAAGCACACGAATATTGGTCAGGTTTCTCTTGGCGGACCGCTCCTTCACAAAACGGAAGTATCGCAGCGCCCGTTCAATACCAACGTAATTGATGTCTGGATATTTCATGGCTGAATTAATGATGAATCGGCCCTTACCACATCCGATCTCTATCTCGACCGGGTTCATATTACCAAATAATTCGGTCCAATCTATCCGGTCGTTCAGATCAGACATGGAGATTTCTATTTGGTCAAGTATTTCCACGGGAGTTGTCATTGTCATATAACTCTGTCATTCTAAAGTACACTACAAAAAGCAAATCGTTTGTCATGGATAATTAAATTTCAAAAATTACGATATGTGGCACGATGATGCGTCTACAACCGTTATAGCCTGAACAGTTAATCGGCGTAAAAGATAGATCGTCTATCCCGGCATGTCAAGCCATACGAAATGGTTGATAATTGGATTGATTTTTATCCATCAGAGCTATATCATTAAACAGGTTTCATCACATATCCCGCATCACCACCACGCAAGGATCTTAGATGCTTGACTATCATATGCACTTTGAAAACTATTATCCTTTCGGCCGGACGCCCGATACCCGTCCTGAAGGAACGGACCCGATGGAAACCATCCGTTTATTCGCGGCAGCGGCCGAGGCACATGGTGTGCAGGAGTTCGCTGTCACCGAACATATCTATCATTTCACTCAAGCCAGAGAGATCGTGGACAAACCCTGGTCGGATGGAAAATGTTTTTATGACCTGGATACTTATATCACGCTTTTACAAAGGGGACAACAAGCAGGTTTACCAGTGAAAGTCGGCATTGAGATGGACTATGTTGAAGGTAAGGAACAGGTGATCGAGCAAATCGTCCATGGATATCCCTGGGATTTTGTTCTGGGCTCTGTACACTGGATCGACGATTGGGGATTCGATTTAAGCGAACATCTGAAAGAATGGGATCGGCGTGAGGTTGATCAGGCCTATCGGGATTACTTCAGGCTCCTCGGCCAGGCCATAGCATTGGGTTGTTTTAATTCGATGTCTCATCCGGATCTGATCAAGGTCATGGGGCATATGCCGCAAGACGATATATCAGACTTATACGAAGCCTTCGCGCGTCAGGTCGCTGCACAGCCGGGGTTATGTGTGGAAATCAGTTCCGCCGGCCTGAGAAAACCGGTGGGACGTATTTATCCGGAGAGACCGTTGCTCGAAGCCTGCGCACAGCACGGCATCGCTATTACCACAGCATCGGACGCCCATTACGTTGAAGATATCGGTAAAGATTTTGATCAGGTGGAGGCACTCGCCCGATCATGTGGATACACCGAAGTGATGTCCTTCACGCAACGCCGTTCCACCGCCGTTCCACTCAGATAATATCTCGGGTAAATTAAAACCTGGAGCAGCCTGATCACCTATAGTATGCATATAGTGCGCCGTGAGCTTACTGCTTACTGCCTACTGCATACGGCTTACCGCCTACCGCTTACGGTTTACTTCCCCCAGGGGGTTCATACATGGCAGAAATTGTAATCAAACCACGCATTAGAGGGTTCATTTGTACGACATCTCATCCAGATGGGTGTGCTGCAAATGTAAAGGAACAACTGCAAATCGCATGGACCGCTCGAAATACGAAACCCGATACCTATCGGGTGCTGGTCATCGGATCATCCACGGGATATGGCCTGGCTTCTCGGATTGCCGCAGCAAGTTTGTATGACGCCGATACCATTGGTGTTTTTTATGAGCGGGTGGGGGAAGGGAAGAAAAGCGGCACACCCGGCTACTATAACACCGCCGCCTTTCACGCCTATGCTAAGGATAAGGGGCTGACCTCCATTAATATCAACGGAGATGCTTTTTCTCACGAGATCAAGCAACAGACAATCGATCAGATCAAGGCCCATATGGAACAGGTCGATCTGGTTATTTACAGCCTGGCATCTCCCCGACGCATAGATCCTGATACCGGTGAAGAATATCGGTCTGATATCCGTTCTATCGGTGATGTATATGTAGGAAAAACCATCGATCTGAATAAAGAGTTTATCACTGAGGTGACCGTAGAACCTGCCACGGAAGAGGGGATCCGAGAGACCGTAGCTGTTATGGGGGGCGACGACTTGAATCTTTGGACTGATGCGTTATTGAACGCCGGCGTCCTGGCTGAAGGGGCGCGGGTGGTCCCTTTCTCATATATCGGTCCGGAGGTAACCTATCCCATTTATCGTAATGGAACGATCGGCCGGGCCAAAGAGCATCTGGAAGCGACCACCGCCGCCATTCATCTACGCCTACAATCAAAGATAGATGGGGCAGCCTATATATCGGTCAATAAAGCCGTTATTACCCAGGCTTCGGCGGCCATTCCTGTGGTGCCTCTGTATATCAGCCTCCTTTACAAAATCATGAAAGAAAGTAACGTACACGAAGCCCCCATCCACCAGATGGTACGTTTACTTACCGACCATATAGGCCCAGGGCAAACACCTGCTCTGGATGAAAAAGGGCGGATTCGTCTGGATGATCGGGAGATGGTGGATGCCATTCAAAACGAAATCGATCGGTTATGGCCCATGGTAAACACCGATAATTTCCGCTCCTTGTCTGATTATGACGCTTATAAAAAAGGGTTCCGACAACTGTTCGGCTTTGAGGTGGATGGCATAGATTATGACAAACCTGTCGAACTTGAGACCGAGGTGTAGTATATTGTCGTACATGATAAAATGTTAAAATAAGAGCCATCCCCGCAGGCTTTCAGCGGGGATCCATATCACGGAGATGCTGAATGGAAGGTTCCCCTCGGAAACACTTCAAGCCCTATGTGGTTACAAAACGCCCAATACCCTGTACATAACCGCGATAGCCTGGCCTATCATGAATCCAGGCTGACGAAGAAATTGTCCACCTCTTGACCCTTTGCCCCCGTGCTCGATCTTTCTGAAAAACGCCTTAACAAAACTATATTTCACTTAGCCTGGCCGGCTATTCTGGAAAGTCTCCTCCAGATGACCATCTTTGTGACGGACAGCATTATGATTGGCCCGTTAGGCACCCATGCGTTTGCTGCTGTAGGCCAGGGATCTATGATGGCTTCTTATATGATCTTTCCCCTCTGGAGTCTGGGTACGGCCACCTCTGCTGTTGTGGCTCGATATATCGGCGCTCAGGATATGAAATCAGCCCGGAAAGGAGCGGGCCAGGGCATTTTTCTCGCGATATTAATCGGTTTGGTGTACACCTGCGCTGGCGTTTACTTTGCAGGAGATTTTTTAATCTTAATCGGCACACCGCAGGAAATAGCAGAATCAAGCGGTGTGTATCTTTCCATTCTTTTAGGGTTCTGCGGCTTTCAAGCCATCCGGTTGGTCGGCAGCAGTATTTTACGGGCAACAGGCGATACACGAACCCCGATGTGGGCGACGGCCGTTATGAATGTGTTCAATATTCTCGCCAACTGGGTATTGATATACGGCATCGGACCGTTTCCAAGAATGGAAGTAGCAGGTGTTGCGCTGGCATCCGGGCTTTCGTATGTAATCAGCGCTTGCATCGTAATGTGGAAATTGACGCGTAAGAATCCGGTATTTTTCATTACACGATCGGACATGACACAGATTGCGCGAGATATACTGCGTACGATCCTACGTATCGCCGGCCCGAATATGGCGGAGATGGTGCTCATGCGGGCGGGTGGCCTGACCTACATCTGGATCGTTACAAGTCTTGGCACGGTCTCCTTAGCAGCTCATTACATGGCCATTCGGGTCGAATCGTTCGCCTTCATGCCGGCTTTCGGTCTTGCTATGGCTGTCCCCCCCCTCGTTGGTCAAGCCCTTGGCGCGGGTAAGCCTGAGATGGCTATCCTGGCTGTCCGCAGGACGGTCAAAGCCGGGGTTTACGGGATGATAGTTCTCGGATTCTTATTTATCCTTGTACCAGGCGTTTTCGTGCGCATCTTCAGCCCGGAACCGGATGTATATTTCATCGCATCCATCGTGGTACAAATTTCAGCGTTAGAGCTGATCGGCGTCACATTAAATATGATCTACGGTGGGGCCATGCGTGGCGCCGGGGATACGGTCAGCCCTATGATCGTCACATTTATAGGTGCAATCATTATACGGATCAGTCTGGTCTATTGGATGACCATTTTGCTGGGCTGGGGGCTGTCCGGCGTATGGATTGCCACGGCGATCGACTGGACCCTGCGTGCGATCGTCGGCTGGATTTTATTCCGACGTGGACGATGGCAGAACATCAAAGTTTGAGGAGTGCGGCCTTTTTGGTAATTTAGAAATGTAATTCTTAACCGTAATATATTTACATTTCAAGTACCTTATACCAATTGTTGAACCGCATCGATTTTATGGAGCTTATCGGGGTTTCATACGCTGCTTTACCAAAAACACGTTTTGCCGAAACCGTTTCATGTTGATCATTGGATTTGGTACTGGTGCCGTGAGCGCTGATATAATCGACCTCGTCAGGGGAAAGACCACTTTCTGACAGGGCCTGTTCCATGGCTCGAACGGCTCCGTCCCCATCCGGGTGTCCGCCGGTCATATGGAAGGCATCACACGAGAGTCCGTAGCCAGCGACTTCCGCATAGATGTGTGCCTTTCTTTCAAGCGCATGATCTAATAGTTCTAGGACAAGAATACAACTGCCTTCACCCGGCATCATCCCTTTTCGGTTTTTATCGAAGGGTTGGCATCGGTCGGGGGCGATCGCCAGGAGTCTGGCAAATCCGGAGTAGGTGATCCTTGAGGACGAATCGGCCCCGCCGGCCAGCATCATCATGGCCGTGATGGCGATCGCGATCACGGTCGCCTGGATCGTATTCAGCGTACCCAGCGACAACCGCGAACGCCGTAGGGCGGCTTCCCAGCCGCGCAGCTCGCGGTCGTAGCGGTCGGCCTCATAGCGTTCGTTGCCGAAGTATTTGACCGTTTCGTAATTGAGCAGGCTGTCGACCGCACGCGTATTGGCCTGTG
>CAJXCW010000084.1 GCA_913051705.1 uncultured bacterium | reverse complement strand
CGCTCCGCGTCGCTCGCTGTGCTTTTCGTAGCTTCGTAGCTTTGTAGCTTCGTAGCTTCCCCTCTGGAAACTGCTTGACGCCGTACTTGCCCTGTGATTACCATACCTTATTAAGGAGTGTACATGAACCGGCCATCTCTCCATGCGTTATCTCTCTGGAGCGTCGTGCTTTTCAGTCTTTTATTTTTTTCGTGCGATGACAGCGACTCTCTTCTGGATGCTGAAAAGCTACGTGAAAAACTCGAGCTGACCCCTGTTCAGTCCGAGATCGTCTCCAGCCATGTTCGTTTGGCGGTCGAAGAGGTTAACCGCTATCTCGAAGTTATTCGGCAACGGGAACAAGAGCTTAACCGGAGAGGGGATATCCGTGTAAACGATCAAATGATCCTGCAAGATCCCGATGTAGAAAACGCCCGGCTGGAGGCTGTACGTCGTATACGTCAGATTGCGTCAACCATTCGCGAAGAGTTGACGCCGGAACAACAGGGGAAATTTGATCAGATCCCGCTTCCCCAACTGACGGAATCGCCGAGGGAGCTGTCCTTCATGGTGATGGAAGTCAGCGGGGGCCGATTCGCCGGCATGCAGTCAAAAACCTCGACAAAGATCAACCCCATGGTCTTTTCATCAGATACATCCGATACCACCCGTTATAACGTGCTGAAAGAACAACGGACCATCATCCTTGGACCGCCTCCCGGCCAGGGGCCCGTTCGATTCAGCGGCGGCGGTGGCCCGGGGTTAAGCCGGTTTCCTGTCGTTGTCACGGCCACCCTGATTGATTCGGCGTTTATCGAAGCAGAACATCGGTATACCGCGCCGCCGGACTCCCTGTCCGGCGCCGCCGGACAGGCGCGGCTACAGACCTTTTTTACACAGCAGCAGGTTAACGATATACTGACCATACGCCTGGTTCTGTCTACCACACTGCATGAGAGCTATATCGATATGGACCGGTGGGTTGCCTATATCGAAGACCAGGATGGTAGACCGTATGAGCCGACAGAAATCGTCGAGATCAGAACGCTTGTATCAGACCGACCGGAACAATCGATGAACATGATGGCCGGACGGCAAAGTGGGGCCAGGGGAGGGTTTAGAGGAAGACCGGGTGGAGATAACCTGTTTATCCGAAAAGCCCGCCGATATGACCTGCGATTTCCCTCTATAGACGTATACGGCAACTATCTGCTCAGGCCGGGAACCGAATCTTTAGAGTTGGTGTTCTTTGACAAGAACGACCCTCAATTTCGCACCCAGGGTAAATGGGAGCTGAAATAACAGGTGCTACGCGTGCTTTGGTCAACAGACACCCCAAAGCACGCGTTTGTCATTTATAGGCTGAAGTTATGACCCTATACCGCCACATAAACCTTTACCCCATCCTGATATTTCTGATCGGCGCCGGCTGTGAACGCGTCAACACACCGGTCGGGCCGACCAAGCTGCGCGGTCGCATCGTATTCTACGCTTTCGATCTGAACACGATATCACAGCTCTTTATCATGTTTCCGGATGATCCATCCAGCGCCCGTATTCTTGTTAATACCGGCACGGCCGACCTGGCGCCACGATGGTCACCCGACGGTACACAGATTGCTTTTGTATCCGACCGGGAAGGATCACCCGGTTTATTCCGGCTGTATGTGATGGATGCGGACGGCAGAAATGTCAGGGGACTGTTCGACCCATTCAGACACCCGGAAGGCGATCTGGAGTTCGCCTGGTCGCCCGATGGCAAAAAAATTGCCTTGGTCAACCGGGTTACCGGCTTTCGTTATAACCGACGCTCACTGTATATCGTCAATGTGGAAACACGCGACCGTCAACTCGTCGCTCGATCCCTGCCTGATCGCTTTTCACCGGACTGGTCGCCCGACGGCTCCAGAATCGCTTTCATATCCAATGATCCACGTAACGGCAGTGTGGACCTCCATATTATGTCGTATCCCGACTTGACCCTGCAGACCCTCAACACCTCGCTTCGACGAACGAACTTCCCGCGGTGGTCACCTGACGGAAAAAACCTGGCCTTCACAGCCGTGCCCGATCCTATCTCGCTCGAATCGCAGATTTTTATAGCGGACAGCGCCACCTTTGAAATTACGCAGGTAACCCATATCGAGGGCGGCATGACGAATCCGGGGCCGCTGACCTGGTCACCCGACAGCCAGCGTATTGTCTTCGCCGCGCCGGGGCAATATCGCTTCATTCCTGCAAATCGAGATCTCTATTCCATTCGTACCGACGGTACGGATCTCGTCCGACTGACCACCAGATCAGCAGATGAAACCGGCCCGGACTGGACACCTGTAGATTGAAAAACCGGATGGAAGGATGGAAGAAATAATCTTCAATCTGCTCAACAAGTCCCTTCCACTCCATCATCCCCCCACCCTTCCATCCGCACGATCATGATATGCTCCAAAGCCTCAAACGCCTGACTCGGCATTCCGCCATATACGGCCTCAGCAACGTCCTGGGACGGTCTATGGCCTTCCTTCTTGTGCCGGTCTACACCCACGTTATTCCAACCGATGAATTCGGCTATTTCGGGTTGATCTATTCGTTCATCGCTTTGATGAATGTCGTATTCATCTATGGTATGGATGCGGCCTTTCTACGGTTCTATCTACTCGACGATACTAAAAAACGGGATACCTTGAGCACCGGTTATTTGACGATGATCTTCACCTCCGTCGTGTTGGCCGGTCTCATCGCACTTACTGCCGATTACATCGCTCCGCTTATTGCCACCTCCGCCTCTCTGGCCTCATATGTTCGTATGGCGGCTGTTATTCTGGCGTTTGATGCGTTAAACGTCATTCCATTTGCCCGTCTGAGAGGTGAAGGCAAAGCGCCACTGTTTGCCGCGCTTGGTCTGGTCAAAGTCATACTCGAACTGATCGGCAACTACTGGCTGGTCGTCGTTCAGGGTATGGGGCTGACGGGTATCTTGATCAGTAATATGCTTGGATCCGGCCTGATCTTCCTGGTGCTGATGCCAATCACCCTGCGTCATATCTCGTTTCTATGGGCCCGTACGAATGCGTCAGCGCTGTTGAAATTCGGCCTGCCCTACGTTCCCGCAGGCGCATGTATCATTGTGATTGAAACCATCGGAACTCTGATGCTGGAACGGATGGCGGACACCGCAACAGTCGGTATCTACCAGGCCATACGAAAAATGGGGGTGGGGATGCTCCTCTTCGTGAACATGTTCCGTCTGGCCTGGCAACCTTTCTTCCTGGAAACCTCGAAACAGACCGACGCCATGCCGATTTTTGCCCGGGTATTGACGTATTTTCTGGTGATCACCAGCGGCGTCTTTCTATGTATTTCATTTCTGATAGACGATCTGATCACCCTGCGTATAGGCGAGTATACCTTTTTCAAGGAAACCTACTGGGACGGTATCGGTATTGTCCCGCCCTTACTCATAGCCTATATTCTGTATGGAATATACGTCAATCTGACGGTGGGCATCTATCTGGGAAAAAAGACAATCATCCTGCCGGTGATTACAGGTACCGCCGCATTACTCTGTATTCTGACCAACCTGGCGTTGATCCCATCTTTCGGTATGTACGGTGCGGTCATGGCCTCTGTTGTGGCTTATGGCGTTATGGTCGTCGGCATGTACATCGTGAGCCATACCTATTATCCGATCCCCTACGAATATATGCGCATCGTGAAGGTTCTGCTGGTCTGTGGGGTGATCTATATGGTCCGTTGGTATATGGAAGGAGGATGGGTGCTGGAAATGGGGTTGCTGGCGATGTACCCCGTTTTGCTGATCGCCATCCGGTTTTTCAACGCGGAGGAAGTGACGTTTGTGAAACAACGCCTTCGCCTTCTTCGATCGTGATCCACTGGCCAGCGTTGATACCGGACAGCCTGTCCTGCACGCCGCTCGGCCAGTCTACGATGACCGAATCAGCCGCCGCATATTCTCCAAGGCCGAAATGAACCCGAAGGTCGTTGGATGACATAAAGCTGTAGGCGCTTCTGACTTCCCGTCGTTGACGCATATCGCCTGCAACGACCGTTATGCGGGCGCCGATACCGTTCCGGTTACTGCGGTTACCCACCGTGCCGATCAGTAGACTATGCTGTGTATTACCGCCGTCGTTGCGTAACAATTCCGGTACGCCGTTGACACTGGTCACCAGCACATCTATATCGCCGTCATTGTCCACATCGCCGAATGCAGCGCCACGATGTACGCGCTTGACCTGAAACGACGCTCCCAGCCGGGCGCTGATATCCGTAAACCGGCCGTCTTTATTATTTCGGAATACCTGATTTGTTTCGGCATAGGTTACCGACTGATCGAACGCTTCAATATTGTCTATCACATGGCCGTTGGCGGCGAACAGGTCCAGCCATCCGTCGTTGTCGTAATCGAAAAAGGCCGTACCGAACGCCAGGAACGTCAGCGTAGGATTGCCGACACCGGCGCCGAAGGTCGTTTCCGTAAACGTGCCGTTGGCATTGTTACGGAACAGAGAATTCGGCTCAAGAGAAAAATTGGTGACATATAAATCAGGGGTTCCATTGTGATCAAAGTCTCCAAAGTCCGCTCCCATACCCGCCCGGGCAACCCCATCTTCCCCATAGGCGACCCCCGCCAGCAAGGCCACATCGGTAAATGTGCCGTCGCCGTTATTATGATACAGAAAATCCGGCGTCCGGTCGTTGGCTACGAAAATATCCGTCCAGCCGTCGCCATTATAATCACCACAGACTACCCCCAGACCCTTTCCCTCCGGATTAGCTACACCCGCCGCCACCGACACATCGGTAAATGTGCCGTCGCCATTGTTATGGTACAGCAGATCCGGCACGCCGTTATATACGTCCGGGTCACAGTACGAACGAATATCGTCCCGCACACAGCGCTTATTGCTATCGAAGGTGAAATCCACATACCCACACACAAACAGATCAAGATGGCCGTCCCGGTCATAGTCCAGGAACGCGGCACTCGTTGAAAACATGGGATTACGCGGCGTGGTTAATCGGGCCTGGGCGGTCACATCGGTAAACGTTCCGTCCCCATTGTTACGATACAGTACGTTCTCCCCGAAATTGGTCCGGAAAAGATCGTCATCCCCATCATTATCGTAGTCAGCCACAGCCAGTCCCATCCCATAGCCGCCTTCGTTGCCCACCCCTGCCTGCCCAGTGACATCCGTAAACGTCCCGTTCCCATTATTACGATACAACGCACTGGATAAGGGGTCATCCGGCTCGAAACCCGGTATGGCTGATCCGTTGAGCAGATAGATATCCAGGTCACCGTCGCCGTCGTAGTCAATAAAGCCACCACCCGAAGCGACGGTCTCAATAAAATAATAGCGACCCGATTTACCGTTGGAATGCTTGAAGGAAAGGCCGGAAGAGGTAGAGATATCCGTAAACCGGACGTCAGGCAGCGCCTGAACCGACTCAGTTGAACTCGGGGTATTACATGATATAGAGAGGATTAAGAAGAGTGGAAGAAGAGTGGAAGAAGAGTGGAAGGGTGGAAGGGTGGTGGGTAATTCAAGCATAAGTTCATCCTTCCAACCTTCCATCCTTCCACCCCTCTTTGCCCTGCCTTTACCGTTTCCTGATGACCATAACAAGAATAACCACGCCTACAAAGATAGCAAGACCTACACCGGCAATCAGGAATCCTGATACAGGTTCCCTAACGAGCGGCACCTCAAATGAGGCGCGTGCGTATTGGTCCAGATATAGATTAATTTCGATAGAGACTATATGGACACCGGTTACCAGACGTGTCCACATAATTGGTTTATCTATCGCATCTCCTGCGGTGTTGTGATAGAAGGTAAACGCGTTTCCTTGAGGATCTTCTATTCCCAGACGGATGACCCCGCTATAATAATCGCCTGACTTTTCCCGTTGCGCATAGACGACAAATCGCGTCTCACCACCGAGATCATAGGCTTTGAACGTCAACGTATACCCGTATTCTACTTCCACTTTGGTCTCTACAACCGGCTGCTCTGAATACGTGTAACCGACGAATGTACCGCCAATGACCTCCCTGGCATCCGGTTCAGAGCTACAGCTTATGTTGCCCATGCTGAATATAAGAACCATCAGTCCCATCCACCGCCGCACTACTCCACCCCCTCAGGATATGTGACGGTATACCGAACGATCCGGTCCTTGTCGAGTTCCACAAAATAAATTCGGCCCTGCCGATCTACGTGCATGGGAAAACCATCGACATCAATTTTCGCCGTCATCTCCCATTTACCTTCCGGGGTGAAAAAGTCGTACCAGCGCTCCACCATCGTTAATTTGTAAGTCGGCATGCCCAGGACGTTCAGCCCCGCATCCTCGAATTCCTGATACTGAATGATATTCATGATACGACCGTTGGGAAAAACCGCCATGGCGCCGGAGAGGCCGGTCGGGGACGGGTTTTCACCGACGGACCAGCCGCCCTGCATGGGGACGATATCAAACGGCGTGGTACGGGTGAATTCGATTTCCAACCCGTTCACCCGGTCGAACTTACGGATCCAATAAGGATGTCGGCTCGATACCACGATATATCCATCCGGTGTCGACTCCATCGTCGCGTCCGAATAGGCCACAAGCTGATCCAGATTCCCCGTGATGCGCAAGCTCTCCATGGGATCATAAAACGAATTGATGGGCTCCCCGTTCGGCTTGAATTTATAAATCAGATCATGCATCGTAATCGTAAATAAAAGTACATTGCCTTCCTCATCAAGCCGGATACGACGCGGTCTGCTGATTTGCGTAGCCCAATAGCCCGAAAATGTGAAATCCGGATTGAATATCGATACTCTTTCGAGTTGCGTATCGACCACATAGATATTGCCTTCCGCATCTACCGCCATATCGACCGGCGCTTTAAACTGCATTGGACCGTTGCCGTCTGATCCGATCGAACCCAGATACTGACCGTCCCGGGTGAATTTTAAAATGCGTTTTAAAACGGCATCGGCAATGTAAATGTTGCCTTTCTGATCTGTTGTCACACCAAATACCGAAGAAAACGCCTGGTCGGTCTGATCCGACTGGCCATCGATCGTCAGGTTTGCTGTTAAGGTGACGTCTATGGTCTGGTCCGGCGGATGCCTGATCGGTGAATCGCTCATGATTCGGACGACACCCTCTTCTATTTCTTCTCTACCGCGCCAGAATCCATCCTCGCTGGATTCACTGCAACCAGCCGACAGGCCGATCCACACGGCTATGATTACGTAATATGCTCTGTTCCAATTACTGTTCTCCATGGTACTCCTTCTCATATCAATGACCCAAAATATGGTGGGCCTATAGTTAATTCCTGTTCGCTTTGATCTGATTCCACCGTTGCTCCAACATGGTATTATCCGGATCAATACGCAACGCCTGCAGGATGGCGTTATCCGCCTGCCGGTAAACACCTTGTGCGTTCAACACGGTGGCCAGGGTTTCGTACGAGACCACCGTCGGCGCTATCCTGACGGCCTGATTGGCCAGATCGTACGCTCGATCCAGATTATCCCCATGTTCCATATGCAGCCAGGCCAGGTTATTATAGGCATCTACAAATGTGGAATCCAGTATGATCGCCTGTTGATAAGCGATGCGCGCCTCTTCATACGCGCCGAGTTGTACGTGGTTGACGCCTAAATTGTTATAGGCTTGTACAAATTTCGGCGCCAGATCCGTGGCAATGCTGTACTCCTGAACAGCCTCTTCAAAATGACCTGCTTTGGTAAAGGCCGTCGCCAGATTATAATGCGCTTCAGCCACATGGGGATGCTGTCTTACCAGATCTACAGCCCGGGCCAGTTCCTTCTGATATACATTAAATTCCTGGAAGACCATCAGAAATTTCTGTGCTTCCTCACGCCTCCCTAATGCCGTGTATGCATTGCCAAGAGCCAGATAGGGTTCTGCATAATTCGGGTTTATTTCGATGGCTTTGATTAAAACCTGTACAGCCTCTTCGTGACGCTGAGCTTTCCCATAGGCCATACCCAGACTATACTGTATAGACGGTGATTGAGGCTTTGCTGCGACCGCCTGCTCATATACGTCTATGGCTTTTTCATCCTGCCCGTCACGGGACAGGGCCAGGCCCAACCCTGACAGGGCCTCAACGTGGGAGGCATCCATGCGAATGGCCGCTTCATATTCCCGGATGGCCTCGGCAATCTGTCCTTCGCTCAGCTCAATAATACCCAGTTGATAATGAGCATCTGCCGACCGAGGATTTAGATTGACAACCTTACGGAACGCCTCACGCGACTTCTGGAACCTCTGCTGACCGGCCAGAACTACGCCCATAGCGTAGTATGCTTCCTCATAATTCGGGTCGGCCGCCACAGCATTAGTATAAGAGACGGCGGCCTCTGTATAGGCGCCTAATTTTTGTTCAACAGAACCGCGGGTATAGTGAAATCGGGCATTACCAGGCTCCAGGACTGTTGCCTGCGCCAGTGTCTTGATGGCCTCTACCAGCTTACCGTTGTATTGATAGGCAAGGCCCATGTTATAGTGGGCGCCGCCGTGTTCCGGATTCATGGAGATACACCGACTGAATGCCTTAATCGCCTCATCGTAGTTGTGCTGCCGGGCATGAACCACACCCAGGTTGTAAAACGCCTCGCTGTCCTCCGGCCGCAGACCGACAACGACTTTGAAGGCGGCTTCCGCTGTAGGCAGTTTACCCAGATTCAAGGCGGCAAGTCCCAGATTATAATAGTTCCCAGGATCATTTAGTTTTCTCTCGATCTGCTCTCTGAAAAATAGGACATCCCGAAGCAGATGATCCTCATCTTCCGGAGACAGGTCTCTTGCCGTCTGCTGTTTAGATGGGTTGAACGTGAAATATGGTCCGGTATCCGTAAAGGAAACCATCGAGGCAAGAAATATGATAAGAAGAATATTGCGCATAATTAGAGAGGTTGATGGCGCGAGGAAATGAGGAAATGAGAGGTTGGGGATAAAACCATATCAACGGTCAATGAAAGACCTTGTATAAATTTATAAGGTCTTCAATCACAAGTCACCAATTGGTATTACAGGCCCTCAATCCCACCATCTCTCAATCAAAGAGGGACCATATCCGGTCCTGAAGACTCAATTCTTTTGAAGCAGAAGGGGCGTCCATTCTTTTACGGGGTTTTACAACCGTCTTATCGGTGGCCACCACCATATCTTTTAATTCCCATTTTTTAATGTCTGCCAGGGGTTTAAATGCCCTTCGATAAATCAGCTCCGTGTGGATGTCTACCTGCCCTGCAGTGGACGGAAGGTCAAACGTATACGCAGAGATATCCTGCTCACGGGCTTTGATCCGGGTATCTTCGATAATACGTTCCGCCTGCCAGTCCATGACATGGGTATTGCCTTTATCGTCTCCGAATATCAGTGCAAAACCTTTACCGGGAAGGCCGGCGAAGTTTCCTTCCAACGGGTCGCCTATGCCGCCGTATTCCGGTACGCGCTGGTTTCCTGTATACCTCAATGTATCCCCGTTTTCCGTGACAGGCGTAACCGTCATCAGCATGTTTCGAATGGTAATGCCGGATGGCAGGTGATGGCCTGCATTTACATTACGTACAGTGACCCGCACGGTCAACTGCCCATTATCGGCCACCGCTTCGATTGCAAGGGCCGCGGCATCCTTGATCAGTTCCTCCGTACCGCCCGGAAAATCATGCCGTCTGACAGTCGAAACATCTCGATACTCAGCGGGCGTCCAGAATTTTTCTGCATCGCCGTTCACAAATGAACCATAGACGATTTCATAATCCGGCTTCATATGACAATCCTGACACTCAACACCCAGGGCCGCATAGGGACTTTCTTTCCACTCCCGATAGGTATCCATGAATGGCAGGCCATGCTCATTCTTATGCTGATGACAGGCGGAGCAATACTCGCTGGTCTTATAAATGGGGTTGTAACTGGCGATCATGGGCGAGGTAATGGCCGAATTGGATACGGGCGAAAAGGTGATCACATCATCATACGGGCCGTACACGAAAATAGGATACATCCGGCCTTCTTTTTCTCTTTTCTCCTTCTCCACATCCAAGTTCACGCGGTTCAATGTGATAGATCCATTGACACCGGCCGCATCGTTTACCTCTACAGCCTTTATTTTATGACAGAAATCGCAATGAATACCGGCGCCGTCTACCGAACCAGCATTCTGTTCCTGCTCCACCCTTTTATTGGACTTGTATCCTATTTGCGTGGGATAAACGATATGTGCGCGGTTATACACCACTTTAAGATCCGTGTTACCGGGCGCATTTATCGCAGCGGTCGGGGCATGACAATCCGCACAATCACCCGGATTATCCGGAAAATCGAGCCGGTAACCGGGCCCGACATTCTCGTTGCCGTCCGCGTCTGTACCGTCGTATAAGTTCAGGGTCCAGGGGTTGTCCACCGCTCTGGCATGTTGTGACGTGGTCCATTGTGTATATAGTTCTCTGTGGCATAGAAAACAGGTTGGTTCAAAATGACATAGATTACATGTTTCTTTAAAATGCGTATGTGATTTAAGACGTAAACTGTCCATCTTTTCGGGTTCATCGCGCAAATCGACCAGAGATTTGTGAGGGGTGATAAATGTATATTGAGGATCATCCACATCCGGAACTTTTTTCAGTACAATGGTCGTATAAGATGTTTTGGGGGAAATTTTAACCCCACCGTTAATCCAACCTTCCTTACCTGCTGCTATCACAATCGCAGCGACAGCCTCCCCCGGCGTGGTCAGCATAAAACGGCCTTGGGAATCGGTCACCTCGAACGTCGTAGCGCCGTGGAGGCGCACACGGGCGCCGGGAATAGGATTACTGCCGTCCGTGACGACCCCACTGATCTGTACCGCCCGGGCCTCCACCGACCATACCAGGCAGGCTATTAAAACGATCGCCCATCCGGTTGTCCGGTACTTCCACCAAAAACTATAAATCCAATTCAATATGCCTACCTCTTTCTTCACTTCCTGATGTGTGCTTTTTAAAACGCAAAAGACCCGACATAAAGAGAATCCCTCATCATACTTGCTTGAGGGATTCTCTTTACGCTTTAAGCAATTAACAACGACGTTCTTTGTATCGTACTACATAAGTCATTAATAACCTTAACTTAAAAATTAAGACCGACGGAGATACGATGCAGATCATCCAGGAGCGTAAATTGCGTATACGCATAATCGAATGTAATGTTATACACACCCTGGGCGAATCTGAAACCGGCACCGGCGGAGACACCTTCATCTTCGCTGCCGCTGTAACCGGCTTTCCAGCCTACACGACTCGCAACATAGTCGTTAAGCCAATATTCGATGCCGAAGTTCAGCACGGAGTCAAACTCACGGAGCTTCCAGATTTCGGCACTGACCATAACACTTCCGACCGGCAGCGTAGCCGGCTCACCTGCAAACCCGATCCGGAACGTCGTCGGAAGGGTCTGCTTGGCGTTGGAATCTAAAATGAACTGCATGTCAGGACCAAAATTCTGGAACGTGGCGCCGATACGGAACTTATGCCAATCGGTGGTATAAATGGTACCGGCATCAAAAGCGAACGTGGTCACGTTTCTATCAGTTGTTGTGCCACTTGTACCTTCTGACACAAACTTAGCGCTGCCGCCGACGCTGAAGGAATCCGTCAGACGACGCGCATAACTGGGTCCGATAGCCATACCGGTCACCGTGAAATTCTTGCCTGCCGTTGCGAACAAATGCGTTGGATCTGTCGCCGTGGTGAACGGGATGTCGCCGGACAGTAGGGACTGTATCCCAACACCGATGGCGCCGTTATCGCCAAGGCTCCACACCAACGCTGCGCTGAACAGAGTCATTTCAGCGAAGTATTTCGTATACGAGACCCCGACAGCGCCATTCCCCTCAACGAAAACCATACCTGCCTGGTTTGTCAGAGCGGCGAAAGCGCCCAGGTCCGTATAAGATGATGCAGAAGACGCGAGCCCGGCAATGCGTGCATTAGAATCCAGTGTAAGGAACTTTGCCGCGGCGGTCCCACGTTTCTCGACGGCGTGCACCGGGACTGCAAATGTAAGCAGCAGTCCGGCAATGACACTCCATCGTAAAAATGATTTCATTAGATCAACCTCCCTGCATGGAACCCGCCCTGCACACGGCACAAATGCGGTGTGCAGGGAAGGGTTTCAATTTACCGCCGTATATAGAGCTTCAATGTCTTGGCGAATTTTTTACCACCAATTTCCGCTTCGATCACACAAATATAGAGACCGCCGGAAACAGGCACATTACTAACATTCTTCAGACTCCAGCTGGTCACCCCGCCGACCGTTATCGTTTCAGAGGCGTCGGGGACATCAAACTGATTTACCAGCAATCCCGCCGAATCAAAAATCGTGAGACGGGACGGTACCGGCATATTGAAGAACTTAACGGACTGCGACTGCGTCGCCAGATCCCAACCCGCCTGAAAATCAAAGGGGTTCGGGGCGACGGTTACCTTAGACAGGAATTCCGCGACTCCGCCCGATACCGAATTACGCACGACCGTTGTCGGAATCACTTCCTGACCCGGCACCTGCGGCCCAACGGTCCGGCCTCGGAATGGGAAGGTCCCGTGCCAGCGACCGTCCGTATTGTTGCTGTTCATAGTGTAGAAACTTTCCAGACCGACGATGGTACGGTTGATCACCGTCTTCGTCGAGCCGGTCGGATCCTGCAATATGCTGTCGAAGTCCCTCTGGGTCGCACTTTCGTTATCCACGGAAGCTAAGTAGTACCAGTAGCTGAAACCAATCAGCGGGGTACGGTCTTCGAAGACATAACCCGTTTTACCGACCAGCCGCGTATCTACCAAAATATCCTCGAGACTGGTGATGTCACCATGGGTGGCAGCGTAGCGGGTTGGGAAAGTAATCCCAAACGCAGTGGTGGCGCCCAGTTCAGTGTTGGAGGTAACGACCTGACTGGAAGTCGGGATGGTAGTAATCGTGTCATCCGTGAAACCAGTAAGCCGGTCTGCACCGGTAAGGGGATTAGCATACGTGACCGAAACTGGCGGAGTAAACGTATTCGTTTGATCCCCACCACCGCCGCCGAATTCGCCGATCTGTACATACGGACCGGCAAAGCTGGGCGGCGCAAACTTGTTCACATCACCCGTGACAAAGGGGAACACAGCACCGATGTTATAGTCGGCCCCTATGACGAGCCCTTCCTGGATGAACCGGGCGTGCGGATGAGAAGCTTCCACCGTCGCAGCGGTTGGATCGCTCACGTCCGTAACAGGGGTTGCGGCATCACTGAGACCCATATTCGCCGGGATGACCGTACTGTTGTAACCCACCGGATGGGATACCGTGGATGTCGGGAACTGATCGATGAAACCGGAGGCTCGATATAGCCTGTACTTTGAAAAATCAACTGCGCCGGTACCCGGATCATTCCCGCTCTCCGCATTGTTCTCCCACGCTATAGCTATCGTACCGTTGTTCGTCTCGAAGACGGACAGGGTCGGCGGCGGTGGCGGGTGGAACAGCGTACCACTGTCGGCGCCGCGACCGAAGTTAATCGTCTCGGTGGCGCCTGTCACTGAACCATTTGCGTTAAACGTCGGGATGATACGGTCGTTGGAGCCATCCCAATAATACGTATCATTGGCCGCATTGTACTTACGCTGCATCCATACGTCTAATGCACGCAGGAATACGTCATAAATACCATCTTTGCCGGCACCCACCATATCGACTTCCCAGATGGTGATATCCTCGCCGGGAGCCAGGGAGTACGGTCCCCAACCGATCATGTTGCGGTCGCAACCGGTGGTCGAGGTGATTTCCTTACGATCGCCACCCAGGTACGGATCGGGTACGACAGCGGCCATCACGCCATCCAGCTGGAACAGGCTGATGGTGTCATAACGGCCTTTAGCCAGGCCGATGCCTGCTGCAACACCGGGATTTCCGGCCTGCGTCAGGTTACGCGGATCGCCCCAGAGCAGACCAAGACCTGCATTGGGCTGACCTGTTGACGTCTTTGCGGTCCAGGTGCTGATATCCGTATTCTGCTCCAGGAGCGCGCCCCCGGTAAACATCTGCGGATTCGGACTGAAATCGAGCGGCTGTGAAGGTGCCGTTCCAACGGCTGGATCGCCCGGATAGGATTTCAGATACTTGGACGCGGACATAGCGTACCAGTTGAAAACACCTTTCCAGTCAGATTCCCACCAGCTATGCGCCTGGAACAGACCCACGGACGGTGCCTCATAATCATCGAGTTTGGCTGCGGCAGCCAGATCGCCAGTGGCACCTGTACCGTCGCCCTCGAGTACCATGATGGAACCTTCACCCATATGCAGCGGGTTGAAGTTCTGGCGGATTGACGACCAGATGTAATCGTCCACACCGGATTCGCCAGGATTATCTTCATCGAACATTGTGGCAAAACCCGTATAGGTACGAGGTCCGAATGGTGCAGCATTACGACCCGAGTTCCGCAGATCGGACGGTATCGAACGGGGCATGAACTCAAGGAACATACCGGTCGGCGTCTTGTCGTCGCCGCCCTTGTTCTCGTTGATGCTGTTCGAGTTCGGATCCAGACCCGTCGGAATGTCGAAGTCATAGTTGAACACCATGAAGAAATTCTTCACGGTGACAGCCGTTTCTTCGAACGTGCCGTCACGATCCACATCCACATTGCCTGTCGTATTCAAGACATGGCGCAGCAGGATGAAATCGTTGGTATGGTTGTACCCGAAACTGAAGCTGTACGACTGACGTTTAACATCAATACCTACATTGTTATAGTATTCCGTCTCCGTAATAAACGGTTCACGGTATCCGCCGGGACCGGTTTTTGAAGCAGCAAAATTGGCACTGCCAACACCACCCTGATCCGACCAGTAACCGAACGGGCCTGAGGTGGCGGTATGCGGCGGATTACGGTAAACATTGTTGGTTCCTACGAACGCGCCTTCAGCAAAAGCGCCAGGCGCTGCTGCTGCTGCTATCGGCAGATAGGCCGTAATGCCCATGCCGGACGCCCACAGTGGGGAATCAAAACCACCGGAAGGCACCGTAAACGAAGGCATACCCATACCTGGACTCATCGAACGGCCGGCTCCACGCCAACCCTTCTCGGTGTAGTTGTCGGTCAGCTCCGAGTTCATGATGGCCATGTATTTCTGGCCGCCCACGAAGGGTTGCTGCTTTTCACCGACAGCCAGCTCAGTGGGAATATTGGATCCCGCGAGACTTGCAGTCATTTTGGCCACTGCGCCGCCACTTTGAGCACGACGTAATGCAGCCTCTTTGTCCGGATCGCGCGACAACGCTGTGAGATACTGTGCTGCTCCCAACGTCGCCACTGTCGCCAAAACGACTGCGCCGGTTACAACATATCGACGCCATTTCATCAAAACGATCCTCCTTTAACGTAGCCTTTTTACAGGACTACACCCAACGAAAATTGCTCCTGTCAGGCAGCGTGTCTGCCTGACAGGAATTTACACTCTTACCATGACAAGTTGAAACCGACCCATATGTCACGCGGCCACGAAGCCTGCGTGCCGATACCACCAATCGGACCACCGATGAAACCGACGGGATCGCCTCGGCGTATATAGCGATCAGACTGAGGGCTGTTACCGACTGAGTAAATATTGGTACGGTTGAAGATGTTATTAATCTGAGTGAACAAACCCAGATTCGTCCCACCCAGGTTGAACACCTTCTGCGCATACATGTCGGTAGTGTACGTCCATGGTGCGCGACGGGAGGTAGACAACAATTGAAGCGGATCGACGGCAGTCTCGTCCTTAGTACGGAACTCATTACCGCTCGATGCTTTTGTCAGGAACGAAGCGCTGATCCCGTAAGGCAGCTGGACCAGAGCGTTCGTCACAAGACGATGACGACGGTCGGTCCCAGTGGCCCGTTTGACAAATCCGGGAGGTTTGGGCGTACCTTCAAGCAACTCATGATAGTTGACGATCGTCGGCTGCCTGCCCGTGGTCGTCAGGTTGGTCGCAAAAGAAATCGTGTAGTTGGCACGAATTGAGAAGCGATTCGCCATCTGACGACGGAAGGACAGCTCGAAACCGCGGGCATCCGAGGCGAAAGTGGGCAGTAGAATCGCCATTTCACGCTGGGAGCCACCGATGTAATTTGCTTCGGGCTGAATTATCCAAGACAGCGGCAGAGCATTCACATCGCGGAAATAACCCGTGACGTCAATATAGTAGCCTTCGTAGATTTCAGCCTGAAGACCCATCTCATAGTTCGTGGACTTCTGATAGGGCAGGTCAGGGTTGCCGTGATTACGTTCGAACGGATAGCTCTGGACCAGGCCGGTGAACAGACTATTCAACGACGGACGCTGGTTGAAGATACCGTAAGAATAGTGCAATGCGGCACGATCCGTAATCGGATGGGAGATACCAATCCGCGGCGCCACAGCTGTCTTGATGGACGGCTGTTCGGTCCGAAACTGAGGATCATCATCCGCACCCGATGGGCCTGGACGCGGTTTGAACATATTTACTGAATTGGCGTTGGCATTTAAAAAGTCCATACGCAAGCCAGCGTTCACAACCAGGCTGCCGTATTCAATACGATCTTGCGCATACAAAAAGTACTCGCTCGGATATACGTGGTATTCATATCCGGACAGCACTTCAAGTTTATCGCTCGCAACCGCATTGTAGTCGTTGAACATCGCAGGGCCATTACCCGAAGCAATACCGCGTTGACTGTGGTGATAATCATTCAGGTTTACACCAACACCGGCCTTGACCTGATGGTTCGAGTTCACCTGGCTGGTCATGGCGAAACTGATGTCCGTTTTGAACGGGCGAACGTCGTAATAGTTACCGGCGGCGATATCCGAATAGGCAATATCCCCGTAAACCCGGTACCCCACAGCCGGCCGACCGCTCGCTTCGAGCGGTATATAACCGACGGAATTAACCACTATGTTACGATCCGGCAGCGGAGACTTGCCATACTTGGGATTATATCTTTCGCTGTTCTCGCGCAAATGGCTCACGCGAATCTCGTAGAATGTGCTCGGGCTGATGGTATGCGAAAAAGATGCGTTGAAGTGCAACTGACCGTTGTAGGTCTGGTTGTTGGCTTCCTGGATATACTTTGTACCATATCCTCCGCCACGGTTGCCCTTCTTGCTGAAGTAACCATTATCCTGAATCAGACCGGAAAAAGTTAACTTCATGCTGGAACGCGGTCGGTACGTCATCTTAGCAAAAACGTTGATCAAGCGGTTGTAATTGTCCGGGTTACGACCCCAGCTTTCTGAAAAACGACCCGAAGCGAACCAGTTCAACTTGCTGCCGAGCGCACCACCCATACCCCAGTCAAGCTGGGTCGGGCGTTTTTCCGTCCGGTTGTTAATGGCGAACTTATTGTACTTATCGGGATGCCATGAGCGATCTACTCCCTTGCTGTTCTGAGTAGCGACCGCGCGGCCTTCGGTCAGATACGACCAGGCGGCGGCATCGGCTTCCGGAATAATCCGGTCATAGTCCCAATAATAATTGGAGCGGCTGAACTTCGCCGACCAACCGGACTCCGCGCCCGATGTATCCAGCGCAACGTCGAAGGGGAATTTCATGCTCAGACCATCTTCCAACCGCGCAGCGTCGTTGTTGAAGGCGTTCGTCGCCGTTATGGCGCCGTTTATCAGGGCCCGCATATCGCTGGCATTGATCTCACCGGCCTTGAAGGCATCTACCAGATCGAGATCTGGCGGCTTGGTCCAGTTGAGCCCTTTCTGACCGAGCGTACGGAACTCCATGTTTCCGCTGAATTTCGAACCGCCGTCCTTGGTCACAACAGAGACGATGCCGGACAGGGCATTCACATATTCAGCGTTAAACGTACCGGTCTTAACTTCCAGTTCCTGAATCATAAACGGGTTGACGGTAAACGCCTGGCCCGTATTGCCAATCTGGGAGGTAACAACAGAGCCGTCCACAGTCGTCTGCTGATGCGACGCCTGGCCACCGCGCAGGTTACCGGCAAAACTACCCGCCGTCGTCAACACAATTTCAGCGATGCTGATTACCGGCATGGAAATGATTTCTTCGGTATCCACAATAGTCCGGCTGGAGGTCAGACTCTTCTCCACCAACGGACGCTCGGCCACCACCTCAATAGCTTCGGCGGCTTCGAGAATCGTGGATTCCAGGTCAAAATCCAAACGCGTGGTTACATCGGCATTCACCTTGGCTTCAACAACACGCAAGGGAACAAAGCCAATCACATTAACCACGAGTGTGTATTCACCAGGCGGTACATTCAATATGAAGTACTCGCCGTTCTCATTTGCCATCGCACCCATCACTGTCCCTTCAACACGGACACTGGCGGCCGGCAACGGCTCCCGAGAAGCTTTATCAACCACGACGCCGGAAATTTTTCCAACCGTCTGGGCTAATGTGCTCGTCGAGAAACTGAGCACTAACGCGAAAACGAATGCAACGCGTAGCGCTCGTGAGATTGTGATAGACATTCGGTTTACTCCTCTTTGCAGTCAGACACCCTTCTAAAAGTGACTGTCAGCGAGCCCCGCTTGCTGACTGTGTCGTCATCTTAACAATTATGAATTAATCGTTCAAAAACGTATTCCAGCTCACCTCCTTTCTATAGTAACAACAGTGGGGCCTGAATTGATTAAATTAATTATTACGTTACTTAACACACAACTATATGTCGGCCACCTAATTACTAATAGATGGCCGATAACACGCTTGATTAAACCTTATTAATTATCATTAAAAAGGATGGTACCATACCGATTTACAGTAGAGCGTACCTATTGAACAATACTTGTTACCGGCATTCTTGTCGCAAACAACGTGCCAATTTATAAACAAATTATATATTTTTCAAAGATTATTGCTTGAAAGTCCATGCGGCTCTTAGAAAACACGTCCTGCCACTTATTTGTTTTTTCCCATCACTGTCTTTCAAAAATCGTCTGCCAGATACGAAGGTGCGAAATAAATTTCATGCTTCATACCGAAACGAATTGCACCATTTTGTGATTTGCATCACATTTCACTCATTTGAAACACCAAAAGGCCGTCACCGGCTATATATACCGAAAAACTTTCTTGACAACCTATACCGTTCCAAATAATGTAAAGTGCGTTGAAACA
>CAJXCW010000083.1 GCA_913051705.1 uncultured bacterium | reverse complement strand
TGAGGCGCCGGACATGGTGTAAATAAGTACAGGCGACGCTTGCGGGTCATATTGAGAAAGCGTCACCCGGTCCACATCCGATCTGGTTTCATATCGGGCGATTTTCTTCTGCACATCCAGCAATGCAAAATCCATGTCCGTACCCCAGGCGAACGTGACCGTCACCTGAACAATGCCTAACCGACAAAGTGTATGGACATCAACCACATGACTGACCGAGCGTACATCGCCCTCAAGTTGCCTGGCGGAACGGGTCTCCATCTCCTGCGGCGATCGCTCGCCGGATTGTAATTCCACCACCAGTTGAGGATTGTACATCGAGGGGAACAGATCTGTACCCAACCTATCCACGGAGATTGCCCCGAGGATCACGATCCCCAGCATAATCATCGTTACCGTAATCGGATGCCGAACAGCAAAACGAGGCAGCATATAATACCAATTGGTGAATGGTGATTGGTGAATGGTGATTTAATTGTGAATTGTGATTGGTGATTTAAAACCTTATTACTTTCAGTCAGTTATATAGGTTTGTTCATGGTCTTAAACTTGACAACTGGTATAATTATTTCTCCACAACCCGCAACCCTTGACACCCCCGTCAATTCTGGGTATATTTGGTTATGGTTTTAAATCACCAAATCACCATTTATTGGGGGTGAAAGGATTCGACGGGAGTGGATGCGGTAGGAATTGCGTGCCGAGGTCCCCTATAACCTCGTAAAACCATTGGGAAACAAACTAACTGCAGACGAACCTTCGTATGCAATGGCTGCCTAAATTAGTTTAGTGTAGCCCGTTCTTGATGATTCCTGCCTGCGGGGTTGTTAAGAGCGCCGATAAGGCAGGCTGGCTCCGTGTTGTGTCTCAGGGCACGGAGCGAGACTAAAACTGAGGCTGGTTCTGGTAATATCCCGCCTGTTGGAGCTTTCCGGAACGAGATTTAAAAAACGGGCTACGCATGTAGACATTCTTACTTTGACATTTTCGGACGGGGGTTCAATTCCCCCCACCTCCATAGTTCCATGTGTATCATAAGTCATAGGCGCAGTAGAGGTTGCAAATCCCCCTTCTGCGCCTATTGCTTTAGATGACACGTATTAGACGCACTTTTCCTCGTTTATCCGCTCCGCGACCTTTTCGACCGCCTCCGCGTAATTAGCCAGCGTCTTGCCGGCACGACACCGGGCCAAAACAGGCGGCGTATCCGTTACATCACACACCAGGCGTGGCTTGCGAATACTGGTTGGTCGTGGAATCCGTCGCTGACAGAGTGTCCACGTGTGTAGGGGACGGTGCGGTTTCGGGATTCCCCGTTTCCAGGGGGCCGATTGCGTTTTTTTGGCTTCTGTAGCAAATTTTGTAAAAAGTCAGTTGACTTTACCCATACAGTGTGGCACATTCTGTGCGAGGGTAGGCGTTTTAGACAGGCAGCCCCTAATCAATCCAAAACATATTCCGAATGCAAGCTCATTGCCTGGATCCTTGAGTTTGTGATGGTGTTAGCAGCCTGGCATAAATCGCACGACAATATCGGATCATAACGGCCGACTGGCATCGGACCGGATGCCTTGAACAAGATCTGGGTTAGTGTTGTCACCAATATCACTACTGGACATAGCTGTCGGTATCTGTGTATATTTATGGATCTTTTCTCGAGACACATCGTCGGATGAACGGTGGGCAGGGTATCTTGAAACCGATCCTTACCAGGGCCGATTTCTCGGGCACTTATGCTATAAATAAAGTCTCATAAGGAATATAAGAACCTTAATTTGAAATTTAAGTGGTTTTAAATATCGTAATTATCTCAGACGACGTGATTTTACGGGACTGGGATTTTTGTGTCGTAATCATTCTTCCACCCACGCACTAATATGTCCTACGATCTTCTCAAATTCTGTTTTTACAAGACTATTCAATTATATTGGGGCGTGGTGGTTGGATTGGGGGCGGGTAGTGTCCTGAGCTCTTTTGTGCAGGCTCAGGAGCTAAACCAGTCCTCCCGATCATGTATAACATGTCACGAAGGAATTGAATCCATGCACAGCAGTGTCACTGATGATGATATTGAGGTGACATGCGTGGGGTGTCATGGCGGGAATGGCCAGGTTTTCGAAAAAGAAAAATCCCATGTCCAGCCCCATTTGAAATCTGTGTTTACCTCCTCGGCTAATCCGCAGAACAGTTATACAGTATTAAACAAAGAATCACCTGAATTTATCCGTTTTATCAATCCGGGAGATTTCAGAATTTCGGAGGAAAGCTGCGGAAGTTCCTCCTGTCATCCAAATATTCACAGTCGTATGCTGACCTCTATTATGGCCCATAGTGCGATGATCCCTCAAGCCGGGTTGTACAACAACGGGATTCATGACAGCAAAATTGCAGTTTTTGGTGAAGCGTATATGCGTGACGGAACACCCGCCGCACTGGTGACACCCGATAGCCTCGGTACGATTAACGATTATGGTTCAAGCGGTTTGGTTAAAAAACTGGAACCGTTACCCGCCTTCGAAATGATACCGGCAACGGACCCATTCCGACTGCTCGAGCGGGGCAATAATGCCGCTGGCACACGAGGAGCAGGTACTGATTTTAAAATCGCCGGCGGGGGGATCGTTCTCCACAAAACCCGTTTGAACGATCCGACTCTTTGGTTCCTCGGCGCCAACCAGACAGGTGGGGATTACCGCAGTAGCGGATGTACGGCCTGCCATGTTACCTATGCCAATGATCGAGAAGAAGCCAACAACAACCCGGCTGTAAACACATTTTACCTGGAAGGCGGCGAAGATGGTCATTCCGCGTCAAAGGACAAGCTCATCCCGCGGAATGAGCCCGGTCATCCCATCACCCACCAGATGACGCTCAGCGTTCCCATTTCTCAATGCTTAACCTGTCATCACCATCAGGGTAACGGTGCGCTGGGCAATTACGTAGGCGCAATGTGGTGGGATCAGGAATCGGATGCCGCCAACATCCTGGAACCCGGTACCAGGCGTGATAAATTCACAAGTGATACCAAACGTGCATCTCTTTACGACAATAACGGACGTAACAGTCAAGTTCAAATCGCGGATTGGCATGGACATGGTTGGAACTTCAGGAAGGTGTATAAACGAGATCGGAAAGGTAATTTGCTGGATGCAGACGATAATAAGATACCCTTCGACGATCCGGAGCGATTTCAAAAGGGGGTTCATCTGCAGGATATCCATATGGAAAGAGGGATGCACTGCATTGACTGCCATACCCAACAGGACATACATGGCGATGGTCGATTATGGGGTACAATGATCGATCCTATAGAAATCCGATGTGAGGATTGTCATGGATCGATTACCGAACGGGCTTCGCTCATTACATCCGGTTTAAATGGCGGAACGCCCCTTGAGGCGATTGGCAGAACGCCGTTCGGTGATCGTCAGTTCCAGTGGAATCGAAGGAGCGGCAAGCTGATCCAAAGGTCAAAAATACATCCTGACAAAACATGGGAAGTCCCTCAACTGGTGGATGCCGTGGATCCACAGCACGAAAGATACAATTCAAAAGCGGCTCGGGCTAAAACCATGTTGCGTGATGGCAGATCATGGGGCGAAACAGCCGTCAATCCGGAACGATTAGCACATGGCATGTCCAAAATGGAATGCTACTCATGCCACAGCGCATGGAACACCAACTGTTACGGATGCCATCTGTCTGCTGAAGTTAATAGAAAAGCCAGATCCCTACATTATGAGGGATCAACAACCAGAGCGTATGTCGACTACAATCCGATGGTTTTGCGATCGGATGCATTTGTACTCGGTATCAATGGAACAGCAAAAGGAAATAAATTTTCCCCGATGCGATCCGCCTCTGCGGTGATTGTCACCGCCCGAGATCGAAAAAGAAATGTTGTGGTTCATCAACAACCTACCGTTTCTGCAGCCGGCTATTCGGGATTTGCTATTACCCCCAACCCGCCGCATACCGTTCGAACCAGGGAAACCAAAACCTGTACAGACTGTCATCTTTCAACCACGAAAAACAACAATGCCTGGATGGCTGCCACACTTGGCATGGGTACTAATTCAGTAAATTTCATCGGGGAATACGCCTATGTTGCTCTCGATACAAAAGGAATTCAGGCGGTTAAAGTTACCGAAGGGCTTGAGCCTCAACCGGTTATTGGCAGTAATTTTCATCGTCTGTTAAATCCGGAATCCTATCGTCAGTTCGTTCAAAATAATCGCCGATATAAAACGGTTCATAGCGCCGGATCAAAGAGAGCTCGCAGCATTGCGACACGGGGTGAGTGGATTTTTATCGCTGACGGACCAGGTGGCTTTGCCGTGTATGATCGTTCTCAGGTAGCCAATAAAAGCGCAGCCCAAAGACTTATCGCAACACAGAACAGCCCCTTGGGACAACGCACCAGAGTCTCCATGCGAGATGCTACGGGGGTAGCCTTGCCGACTACCGTTCCAATGAATCTGGATCGTCCTCAGCTTGCGCAAAACCTTGAATTGCCCATAGCTGAACTGTTCCGATATGCCTACATCACCGACCGCTATGAAGGACTTGTTGTCGTAGATGTAAATACCCTCCATGACGGTGATCCTCAGAACAACTACCTTGAGCGCGCCGTTACCTACAATCCTGATCATAAATTGGATGGGGTTATAAAAATCAAAATTGCAGGCAACTACGCCTATATGATAAGTACCTCTTCCGGTCTGCACATCGTTGACATATCTAAACCTCGTCAGCCACGCTGGGTAGCCAATGTAGGCCCTCCTTATATCATCGCGGGGCGTTCTGTCGCCATCCAACTTCATTATGCGTTTGTGGTCGACAGTGAAGGCTTTAAGGTTATTGATATTTCAGAACCCAGGCAGCCGGTTCCTGTGACGATCGCCGCCGTACCTTTAACCGATGCGCGTGATGTGTATCCATTGCGAACCTATGTCTATGTGGCCGCCGGTCGGGATGGAATGGCCATCATCGACATCGAAAAACCTGAAAATCCTCAGTTGGTGGAAATGTTCGATGCAAATGGCCAGATGAACGATGTAACGTCTATAACGACTGGTACCGTGAACGCCAGTACTTTTGCCTTTGTTGCCGATGGGCATAATGGTCTGCGAATTGTACGGCTTATTGAACCGCCGGAGGTTGAAGGTCACCTGGGATTCTCACCGCAACCCAAGCCAAAATTGATCGGTTCCTACAAAACCCGTGGTCCGGCCGTTGCCATTGCCGATGGTATGAAGCGTGATCGCGCAACAGATGAAGACGGAAACCAGATCGGCGTCGGCGGTCGGCTGGGCTCACACCCTTTGCATAAAGAGGACATAGATAAATTGCTCAGACGTAACGGACGTATTTTTAGAATAGTAGATACCCGGTAAAATAAACAGAACCCCAACCTCTCATCATGATGGCTAAAATGATTATATCCAGGCATAACAGGCGCTTAATATCAACCATGGTGGTGCTTTCTGTGGTCGGTTTAACAACCCTCGTGTATACGCAGGATATTCAGCCGCAGGAATCACAGGTGGACATTGTACCTAATCCGAATTACGGTCCATCAACTATCGGCTATGTGAAGGCCGTCAGTCTTAGTGTACATCAGAATGCCGGAACGGAACATGCAGTCGTAGGTCATGTCTTCTTTGGTGATCGGTTGGATATATATGAAGGAAAAACAATAGACAACAGAGTATGGTACCGTATTAATGACGAAGCCGGATATATCGATGGATGGGTAGTAAGCGGGTATATTATTGATACACCGCCGAGGGTGCAGGACGTCCCTCAGAATAGCGGATTGGGACTCCCACTACAAATAAATGATCCCATCCCATCTGAAGCGCGACTGAATAGAACCCCTTCGGTCAGGATGAATTTCAATGCGAAATTCGTGGGTTCTGTGACATGCGGAGAATGCCATAATGAGCCCCATGGCCCTTTTCCACTTGGCGAGTATGGCGTATGGGAAGACCACTACCATGCCTTCGCTTATAACATGCTTGAGCGGCGCTACAGCAAAGCCATGGCAGCCGAAAGAGGATATGATTCAATGGATGGCCAATGTCTGAAATGCCATGCGACAGCCTATGGCGTTCCCCAGGAACGGCTTGGTCCGAACTATTCCCATGAGGAAGGCGTTGGATGCGAGACCTGCCATGGTCCGGGCGGTGATTATCTCCAGAGCCATTGGGCAGGACAACCTGGATTTAATCTAAGGGAAGCAAGGGGATTTCGTATAATACGTAATCTGGAAGAGCGGGATCAGTTCTGCCGATCCTGTCACAACCCTTTGAGTCCGACGTACAGGCCCTTTAATGTCAAAGCCTTTTCCGATGATATTCGGCACTGGAATGAACAGATAGATGAAGAATTCATCAACAGGCCGTTGCTGTTAGCAAGTGCCGAGAGTGCCCTTTTGCCACCTGGACAGGGCCTTACCAATCCAATAATTCAGCCGACGCCATCAGTACCCGACAAAAAACCGCCGGTTATCACACCCATAAATCCTGCCGCTGGGCCTGCTGAGAGGATGCTCAATACCTCCGGTCCTAAAAAAGGCCCTGTATTTTTTCCGCATCAATTCCATTCGGGAGTTTTCCAGTGCCAAGTGTGCCACCATACGATGTCATCGGGAGATCAACCAGAGCCTTGCCGTGCCTGTCATCCGGACCAGGCGACAGAGGAGGCGCCGAATAGAAAATTGGCCTTTCATGGACGCCCAGGGCTTCAGAACCCCTCATCCGGCTGTAAGCAATGCCACAGGGATCTTGGAGGTGGGGGACCTACGAAATGTTCACAGTGTCACAACGCCGGTCGAATGAATTAGTAATCGGGAACGATTCTATGTAGATTACTAATGAAAGATGTTTAAGATGACATTCCCAAATTTAATAATAAGGTCCATGATCGTGCTTCTGTCATTGCTGAGTACAGGATCAATTGTATGGGCTCAAGGACAGGATAACAGCCGACCGACTTATACGGATCCCCGTCAAAAACCGGCCTCCTGGCTCCCTTCACCAGTCAGGCGTTTTGCTCGGGTTAGCCGTTGGCAAATGATAGATGCTTATGGCATTCAAGTGCCAAGGAAATCGATTCTGGATCCTTATAATCAGAATCCTTTAAAAGGCGATATGCCTATTGTCGGTAACAACCTCTTTATGGTATGGACCTTGCTGACAATCCCAACGGTGACTGCATCAAGTCAGGGAAACACAACACCACAGTCAAATAACAAAATTATTACAGCCCTCGAGTTTTTCCATGGCGCCACGGTATTTAAACCTAAGGACTGGAGCATTAAATCCTCATTCCAAAGCGTCGTTAACCGTGGGAACAACCAACTCAACGATATCGCGTTACTGGATTTGTTTGGAGAAGTTAAACTGGGCGATATCAGCCCCTGGTATGATTTCATCGCAACTAGAGGCGGCATCCAACCCTTTAACTCTGACTTCAACGGCTTCATTTTCAAAGACATCAATCTGGGTGTGCACCTATTTGGAGAAATGCAGCAAAACCGGTATCAGTGGTCCATGGCTTACTTTAACCAGCGTAAAAAATCGCCAGGCAAAGGATTAACCTTCGATGCGGCAGACCAGCAGGTAGGTATCGCAAACTGGATCATAGAGGATTTTATAAATCCCGGTTTTAATACGGTATTCTCCTTCCACCTCAACCGGGACCGTTCAAATCCGTTGCAAGATCTGGATGCCTACTACCTGGGCTTCGCCTCGGATGGTCGGCTGGGACGTATGGAGTTCAATCCATCGCTCTACTACGCTTTCGGGACTATATCTCCAAAAACAAGTTTGTCGAACAGCTCGATATCTGCCCTCTTCGGAGGTCTTGAATGGGCCTATCCAAGAAACTTTTTAACCTACCGGGGTGCGGTCTTTCTGGCCTCCGGTGACAGTGATCCTGAAGACGATACGGCCACTGGATTTGACAGTGTTTTCGACAATATCAATTTATTCGGCGGTGTTAACAGTTTTGTGGTTGGGGGGAATGATTTTTTAACCAGAAACAACAGCTTTTTTCCGGCCGGCCGATCGACAAACCAAGCAAACTTTGTAAACCCCGGCGTTCTGTTAGTCAATGCGGGACTCGATGCGGTTTTAACCCCCAAAACATTCCTGGAAAGCAATTATACGATGTGGCGCTTCATGAAAGCCTCCATGCTTGATCTTAATCCTCCGTTGTCGAACGCGATCGGACATGAATTAAATATGGCCCTGGCCTATCGACCTTTTCTAAATGAAAACATCGTAATTAAAGCAGGGGGAGGTATCTTCTTCCCTTTATCAGGGGGTAAACAACTCCTGATGAATAACGATGAACCCATTGTAAATGGCAATCTGACACTGCTTATGTTGTTCTGATTCACCAGCATCCTTTTGGATCGACTTATAGAGTTAATATGAAACAGTTTTCGGGCATTGATCAGTAGCCGGTAGACGGTTTATTATACAACGCGATTTCTTTGGCGCCACCAGGCTGAATCGTGCCAATTCATATGGACGACGGTCTGACCTGCGTGATGAGTTTTAAACCTCGTTGGACCATTACAACATCGGGAATGATATGATGGATTTCATTTTACAGATTACAGGGTTCTTGATAGCCGTCGTCGTACTTGTCCAGGTTGTGCTCACGCTTCGGATGTCTTTACATCAATATCAGTTGCGCCGAAAATTAATGCATCAACTTATAGAAGATGCCGGACAGACATCCAAAATCCATCGTTTGAGCCAGGAACACATCCAGCAGCAAGAAAGCCTGGTCTGGAACGGGTATCGGAAATTCCATGTAGACCGTAAAGAATACGAGGATCGAAATGGCAATATTTGCTCGTTCTACCTCGTGCCCCATGATGGCAGAATGCTGCCGGCGTTTTTACCGGGACAGTTTTTGACCCTTCGATTAAACATTGCTACCCCGCAGGATCGTGGGCAACGGGGGAGAGCCACTGTCCGCTGCTATTCATTGTCCGACAGCCGGAATCCGGAATACTACCGCATTACTGTAAAGAGGCTGTCGCCTCAAAAGGCAGATCCGGACACACCACCGGGAGTGGTGTCAAACTTCCTTCATGATTATGTAGGCGAAGGAGATATCCTCGATATAGAAGCGCCGAAAGGCAAGTTCTTCCTCGATATGACCAGCCAGACCCCGGTCGTATTGATCGGCGGTGGTGTAGGCATTACGCCGATGTTGTGCATGCTCAACACCATTGCCGAAAGCGACTCATCGCGTGAGGTCTGGTTTTTTTATGGCATGCTTAATAGCGATGACATTATAATGAAGGACCACCTGATAAGACTCTCTAAGGCAAAAGAGAACGTGCATGTTCATAGATGCTACAGTAAACCTTATGACGGGGACATTCAAGAGGCGGATACACATACAGGACATGTGAGCGTCGATTTGTTCAAACGCCTGCTCCCTTCCAGCAATTACAGTTTTTACATCTGCGGCCCCCCGCCCATGATGCAGTCGATTACACAGGATCTCAACACCTGGGGGGTATCCGAAGAGCATATCTTCTTTGAAGCTTTCGGCCCGGCCACGGTAAAACCGCAGGTCAGGGAGGAAAGTAAAGACACGGCCTCTGATTTGACGGTAACATTCAGCAAATCCGGTGAAACGTACCCATGGGATCCGGAAACTCTATCTATACTCGATTTTGCTGAATCCAAGGGCGTGTCCATGGATGCCGGCTGCCGTATAGGAAATTGCAATACCTGTCTGACGGCCATTAAGGAAGGTGAGGTTCGTTACGTGCATGATCCGGATACTGTACCCAATCAAGGATCCTGTCTCACCTGTGTCTCGGTGCCCGCAGGCAAGGTGATCCTGGATGCATAACGTTTTTATACCTCCCTGTCTGTTGTAAAGAGAAAGGAATACCACATGACTAACGAAAAACCGAACTATTTTATGGCATCAGTTATCCTTACGTTGCTGAGCTTGTCCATCACCCCGTCTTTCGGCGCCATTAATTCTGAAAAAGTCGTGGGGGCAGCGGCTTGTTATGATTGCCATATCTCCGAATACGAGGGATGGCAGGCAACCGCTCATTTTAAAGCCTATAACACGCTGCACCGCTCTTCAGAGGCCAGGGATATTGCTGGAAAACTGAACATCAAAGGCAATTTGAGAAGAGCAAGTCGCTGTATGGACTGTCATTATACCACGCAGGGGGCGAACCCCCGTGCTATTGCCGGCAACTCGTGTGAATCCTGCCATGGCGCTGCGAAGGACTGGCTTGACCTTCATAGCGAACCGGCGCCCGAACCGGGATACACGCTGGCAAAGACCGAAGAGGCAGGCATGATTCGACCGCATCGGCTCTATAGGGTGGCTGAAAACTGCTATCAATGTCACACTGTGCGTGACGAAGAACTGGTCAATACAGGGGAACATTCTGCGGGCAGCGCATTTGAGCTGGTTGCTTGGCTGCAGGGTGAAGTACGTCATAATTTCTTCATTTCAGAAGGCGAGGAGAACCGCCGGGCTCCCCAAGAATTGAACCCTGCTCATCACCTGCGCGTCCTGTATGTTATGGGCAGAATTCTGGACCTGGAGTACAGTCTGCGAGCCGCCGCTCTGGCGACGCAGCCGGGTGTCTATGCCGATGCTATGAAAAAACACGTGGAAGACGCGAGGGCACGGCTGGAAGAGATCCAGAAACGGGGCGGGAATCCGGGCCTTACATCTATCCTGAAAAGCATGCTGGATGCCGCTGGCCAGGTCGGCCTTGAGCCGAACAACGGTCCAGCGCTTGAGAGGGCTGCCGAGACGGTAAAAGAGGCAGCCCAGCGGTTCGGCAGCGGCTATGACGGCAGTAAGCTGGCAGGTCTGGATCCGTTACTTCCGAAAACGTATAAGGGCACAGTTTATAAAGGAAACTAGGCACTGTGAACATACCACGTCCTCAGCGGTGGGATCGACCGTTTGCGCCTGATATGGGTGAAGCTGCTGTGGATCGCCTTCTGGCTATTCCACCGTTCAACCAAATGGATCCCGAGAGGTTTCCCGACTCGATTCCGTTACGGGGTATTCTGCGTAATGATTCGCGTATCAGACGATATTATGACGGCGATATCATCATCCGCGAAGGAGATTATGAGAATTCCGCCTACTTAATCCTGTCCGGGCAGGTCCATGCGGTTATCGATGCAGCAAACCCATTGCCTGCCGCGTATCTTGGTCGCCGCGAACCGCAACCCAAAAGCGTGTTTTCAGCACTCGCACAATGGTGGGAGAACCCTGAAACAGTGGAAAAACGTGATCTATCGCTCTATCAGGGGCTGGACGTGAACAAGCGCGGTGAAGGCCTGGAGACCAGAATCTTTCTCCAGGACGTACCGGCGATTCTTGAGAGACACACAACAGCCCGCTTGTTTGCGGGACAGCTTGAGCAGGGCGATGTCTTTGGTGAACTCGCAGCAATGGGACGCATACCACGGACAGCCACTATCTTTGCCGAGGGAGAAGTCGAACTTTTAGAGATCGATTGGCAGGGTTTGCGTGATATACGACGCTATGATGAGGCATTCAGGCAACATATAGATACACTCTACCGGAAACGGGGTGCGGAAGAAGCCCTGCGATCCACCTGGCTATTTACACATCTGGCCCACGCAAGTGCACCGGAGAATTGTCCGTGCGAAAAGTGCGTTGCCATGAATAAAATCGTCGAAAGCACCCGGCTCGAGACCTATGGCAGTTTCGAATGGCATCGCTCCTATAGACAAATGGTTGAGGAAACTGCGGCGGACCGGCTGGAGTATGAGCCTATCATAGCGGAAGAGGGTGACTATATCAATGGTTTGATTCTCATCCGTACCGGTTTTGCACGGTTGAGCAAACGATTTGGACACGGACATCGCACCGTCAGTTATATTGGTCGGGGACACATATATGGCTTTGACGAGATCGCGAATAACTGGCGTAGCGGCAATCAGGCTCCTCTGCAACACACACTGCGAGCTGTGGGTTATGTGGATGTGATCGTCATTCCGACCGCAATAATCGAAGAATATGTTCTCGGCCCTGATCGGAACCAGCCACGACTGCCCAAGCATTTTCTACCTCCCCCTATCAAATCCACGGCATCCGACACCCAGGTTCCAGAGAGGGCCCAGTCGGGTAAAGCGAACGATGAGGACATGCTGGAATTTCTCGTTGAACAGCGCTTTATAAACGGCACGCAGACCATGGTAATCGACCTTGACCGCTGCACTCGGTGCGATGATTGTGTGCGCGCCTGCGCTTCCACCCACGAAAACAACCCGCGCTTTATTCGACATGGCCCGAAGATCGGCCACCATATGGTAGCCAATGCCTGTATGCACTGTGTAGACCCGGTATGCATGATCGGTTGTCCTACGGGTGCCATCCATCGTGATCAGCTGGAAGGCCAGGTCGTCATCAATGATGCTACCTGCATCGGCTGTGGCATGTGCGCCAACAGCTGCCCTTATGATAATATCCGCATGGTAGACATCCGCGATGCCAACGGCAATTTCATTCTTGATGAAATGACCGGAACCTCTATTGCAAAAGCCACAAAGTGCGACTTGTGCGTCGATCAACCCGGCGGTCCCGCATGCCAAAGTGCCTGCCCCCATGATGCGTTGATACGAATTGATCTGCACAATGACAGTGGATCGTTTGCAGACTGGTTGGGCCGATGACCACCTTTGCTGCTCGACGTAGGCGCAATCTATTGATCATGGTCTGTTTCGGTTTACCGGGTATCGTGATTTATCAGGCGTATACCCTCTCCTTAAACCAGGGCAGCTTTCTCTCAGGGTGGTTTCTGTTTACCCTGATGGTTGCGCTGGCACTGTACAATGCACGTAAAAAACTTTCGTTTTTGCCGGTGCTCAGCTCATCATTCTGGCTGCAGTTTCATATATATGTCGGTATTCTATGTGTGGGCCTGTTCGCTCTGCATATCGGATGGCGCGTCCCCGGCGGAGTGCTTGGGGGCATACTCACGCTTCTGTTCTTCATCGTCGCCGGCAGCGGTATTGTGGGGTTGGTACTGTCGCGCAGCATACCCGCACGCCTTACCACCCGCAGTGAAGAGGTTATCTTTGAGCGCATACCCGGGTATATGATGCAGCTTCGTGAACAGGTGAGGCAACTGGTTGAAGAGGCCAGAACAGTAACCGATACCACAGAGAGCGGTGACACCCTCTCCGATTTCTACACCAGGCGGCTGGTCGCATTCTTCCATCAACCCAAAAACTTCTGGTGGCATCTGTTGCAGTCCAATCGCCCCCGCTACACGCTGTTGAAAGAACTGGAAGCGTTGGACCGCTATTTGAACAATGAGGAGAAAATAATGGCGCTGGCCCTTATCGATATCATCGGTGCCAAAGACGACCTCGATTACCAGTACGCCCATCAGGCAATACTCAAATACTGGCTGTTCATCCATATCCCAATGACCTACAGCCTTTTGATATTCGCCCTGGCGCACGGTATGCTGGCCCATGCCTACGGTGGCGGAATCTGATGAATCAATCATTTGATTTCGACAAAAGCGCATATGAGCGCCCCACGCAGACATGGATCTGTGGTTGGGTTTCAGACGGAGAATCCGCCTGCCCGCAGGGGCCGGATCAAAAGGGACGTTGCTGCGCTCTCGATCCATGCCGACCGGTGCGCAGGAACGATCAATGGATCTGTGGCTGGTCAGTCGAAGGGGGGCGTACCTGCCTGTCGGGACCTGATCAGAACGGAAACTGCTGTGTCGCTCAAATGGATAGGCCGGTGACATTTACTTGCAAACCGGTGCGCAGGAATGATCGCTGGCTCTGTACCCGTTCGAAAAACGACGGTGGGCCATGTGCACAAGGTCCCCTCCCGACAGGTATATGCTGTACCCCCATTCCACGGTGTCAACCGGACCGCAGCCTGCTTTCCAAACGCAATCTGGTCACGCGCCTGGTTACAGCATTCTCCATAGGCATACTGCTGATCTTGCTCACTGGACCGACCCGTCTTAACAACGACCTCCAGAGAGCATTCGTTTCTCCGGGAGATTTAACCACGCATCATGCCATACTGGATTGCAGCGCCTGTCACACTGCCGCCGGATCAGATGAACAGACAGCCGGTTTGCTTGCAACCATGCTCACATTCGAGTCGGGGCAGGATAAAATGATGCGGTGCATATCATGCCATACCCCAGAGGAAGGTTTCGGGCTCAAGGATCACAGCCTGTCTTCCGAAGAACTCGGATCGCGTAAGTCCGAAACCGAAGCACAAACCACTTTTTTCTGGTCTATGGCGGCACTAGGTCCCGACGTGCCCCGTTCCGCATCCGGAGAGTTAGCCTGCGTGGCCTGCCATACAGAGCACCAGGGCAGAAGTTTCGAGATCAACCACATGGACAACCAGAGATGCCAGACATGCCACATGAATCAATTCTCAGGTTTTGACGACGGCCATCCTGAATTTTCCGACTACCCCCATGCATGGCGCAGACAATGGAATTTTGATCACGGCAAACACAAAAATGAACACTTCGCCACCAAAAACACCAGCTACGAATGTGCAAGCTGCCATATGCCGGACACGGAAGGACAGAACATCCTGGTAAGTAACTTTGAGGCCATTTGTTCGGACTGCCACAGCATCGAATTGGAGCAGCAAGGGATTTCGTTCCTGTTGAGTAAAGCCGAGGAGGTCTCTCCACGATGGAAATTCAGTCATGAGGCTCATCAGGGGCATTTTATTGAATCCGAAATAACCTTCTCGTGCTCAGGCTGCCATATGCCCTCTCCTGATGTTGAAAATATGCTCATAGGGAACTTTGAGGTGACCTGCGCTACTGGTTGTCACCACCATGTTCAGCAAATACGGCGGAGTGATGAGATCGAGATTTTCAGCCTCCCCTATCTGGATGTTGAAGGACTGGGTCAACGGGGGATCGGCCAATGGCCTGAAGACGCTGCGGGTGAAATTACCCCCTATATGAAACTGCTGATGTCGGCCAATCCTTCCATAGCTGATGATCTACAGCTGTTGTCTGAAACCGACATCTATCTCGATGATCTGTCGGAGGCCGACGAAGCGTCGATTGCAGCAGCAGCGCGTGTCATTTGGGCGATAAAAACCCTTATTTACGACATGATAACACAGGACCGGAAGGAGCATTGGCGACTCGATCAGGAAGACAGCGCTTGGTTTGAGGACCGCGATAGAGCGTCTCTGGCCGAACAACTTCCGATTGATGCTATTCGTGCCGCACAAAGCAGGTGGCTACCCGAACTGGAATCCGAAGTACGCCGTTATCGGCGAGGTGAGCAGGTAGAGACCACACCATTCTATGTAGATATGGAAGCAATGGAAAAAACGGTCCAGCCAGCAGGCTGGTCTTTCGAAGCGTCGGAGTTTACAGCGCGTTATCAACCGACCGGGCATGCCGACAGCATCCTCCGGCGATGGCTCGATATAACCGGCCGGATGTATAATAAGTCCGGTGCGGCTGAGGAGATTTTCGATCTGTTGGAGGGGCCTTTTGCGTCCGGCAGGTGCATGACTTGCCACATCGTGGATGGACCAGAAGGCCAGAAGGAAACAATCACGCAGAATGAATTCCGAAAAATTGATTGGCCGGAGGCACCACTGCCTTTTACGAGGTTTACCCACAGACCGCATATGGATCAAGCCTGTAGTGAATGCCATCAGGGACAAGGCTTTGCACCGATAGAGATGGCTAAAGCGAACTGCGCCAAGTGTCATACGTCCGACAGGGCCGGTGACACGTGCCTCACTTGCCACAGCTACCATATGGGCAGATTTTTCCTGGCGCGCACAGAGGACAGATAAAACCACGTTGGCTTAATATGCAACAGAGAGCCAGCTGAGATTCCGGATATTCGGTACAAGGATTTACGGAACGGTCCGCTGTGGCATCGACCAGTTTCAAGATCGTCTCATTTGTCTCTTCTCTGCAGGTTGGCCAATGGGCGGCGATTCCTGTCAAGTTCTCACCAGAATCAGAAGGTGAAAAAGTAGGCGGACTCAATATCATTCATACCGCGTCACCAGAATTTGGCTTCTTCGGACACCATCCGTGAAGTCACCCGTTCATTGGCCGCGAAAGAAAGTCGTTGTGGGCAATCCTTTCCAAGGAGCATTGTCATGAGAATGCGGCTATCTGTCGTTTTGATCTTAGCGGCTACAAATATGTTTGGATGCGACGCATCGGAACGAAGTGCGCAGCTGTTCCCGGAGCTCGTTGCCTCACCTGCTAAACAGATTAGCGGTGAACCGAATCTCGTTGTAGGTGAGGATGGCAACACCTATCTCAGTTGGATCGAAAAATCCGATGGAGAATATCACGCTCTGCGCTACGCGGAGTTTAACGGTGACAGCTGGTCTCTGCCCTCCACGGTAACCGAAGGAAAAAATTGGTTTATAAACTGGGCCGATTTCCCGTCATTAGCCGTGCTGGATGACGGGACAATAGCTGCGCAATGGCTGGAGCGTAGTGATACTCTGCGCTATTCTTACGACGTAAAAATAGGCCAGTCTGTAGATGGTCGGAATTCCTGGACGTCTCCGGTAACGCCCCATAGAGACGGAACACGGACCGAACATGGATTTGTATCCATGCTGCCTTGGTCTGATGGCCGTGTACTGGCCGTGTGGCTGGACGGCCGAAATTTTGCCAAAGAAAATAAAGATGAAGTTTTCAGGAATATGACACTGCGGGCAGCCGTTGTTGATCGTGAAGGTCGGCTGTCTGATGAGATAGAACTTGACACACGCGTTTGCGAATGCTGCGGCACGTCAGCCATCAAAACAGCCAGCGGCGCTCTCGTGGCCTATAGAGATCGATCTGAAGCTAATGTTCGGGATATTTCCGTGGTGCGGTGGCACAATGGTCATTGGTCGCCGCCCTACACGCTGTATCAGGATGGCTGGGAAATCTATGGTTGCCCGGTCAACGGCCCCGCCCTCGCGGCTGACGGCGAACGGGTTGCTGCAGCCTGGTTTACAGCCGCTCAGGACAGCGCACGCGTCCAGGTTATTTTGTCCGACGATGAAGGGGTGACCTTTTCGTCCCCTGTTCGTGTCGATGACGGTAATCCCATAGGCCGCGTCGATTTGGTGATGCTGGAAGACGGGTCTTCTCTGGTCAGCTGGATGGAAAGCAGCGATGATGACGCCTTGCTGCGCATCAGACGAGTCCATCAGGATGGTCAACTGGACCGGGCTGTTACGATTGCGACGCTCAGCGCAGCACGAGCCTCCGGTTTTCCGCGGATGGTCCGTAACAGGGATACCTTTCTTTTTGCGTGGACGCATGTGGATGAGGACGGAAACAGCATACGTACAGCGAAAGCGTCCTTGTCCCCTTAGATAGGATCTATTTTTTTCCGGGAAAACGACCAAGCATGTCAACGATAGATAATCCCGCAGCGGCCCAAGGGCCGCCGATATTTCTGGAGATGGGAAATATAGAATTCAATGCCAATCAAACAGACCTGTAAATTTCCAACTAAATATAACCTTTCTCTGTGAAAAAGGAGCTTACATGCTACGGTTTACGGTAGTTCTCAGTGTGTTTATGTTGACGTCCGTCCCCGCGATGGGTCAAACCCTTGCAACAGAAGACGAAGTGTTGAAGAATATCTGGAAAGAAGCTATGGAGTCTTCTGAACTGGAACTGTTGGCCCATGAGCTGTTTGACCAGATCGGGCCGCGCCTGACGGGAACCCCCCAGAGTTTAAAAGCCCATGAATGGGCGGTGAAGAAATATGAGAGTTGGAATATCAAAGCCAGAAACGAGCAATGGGGGAAGTGGCTGGGCTGGGAACGCGGCGTCACACACATTGACCTCCTGGAACCGCGCCTCAGAACACTGGAAGGCACGGTGCTCGCCTGGAGCCCCGGTACCAAAAGTGAAGGCATTACCGCTACGTTCATTATTCTGGCGGATGTAGCCGATTCAGCCGCGTTTCAGGCTTGGCTACCCGACGTCAAGGGCAAATTCGTATTGATGTCCATGCCGCAAATCACAGGGCGGACTCGTGACGACTGGAAAAAATACGGACTGGAGGATACCACAAAACGCATATGGGCCGAGCAGGATTCACTCAGCAAAAAATGGCGGGGTCTCCCAAAAAAATATGGCTATACCAAAAGAGGCGCTTTGGCAAAGGCGGTCGAAAGTGCCGGCGCGGCTGCCCTTATCACGTCACGGTGGTCTAACGCGTGGGGTACTAATAAAATCTTCAGTGCATATACGAAATCGGTGCCTACGGTGGATTTGAGCATGGAAGACTACGGTCTTCTCTTTCGTCTGGTGGAGCATGGCGCCGACCCTGTCGTCCGGATAGTCTCGGGATCCAAATTCACAGGTGAATCTCCCGCGCTCAACACTATCGCGGAAATAAAAGGAGAAGAGAAATCCGGTGAATACGTAATGCTCTCCGCTCATTTCGACTCATGGGACGGTGCGTCCGGCGCGACAGACAACGGTTCCGGCACGATCCTGATGATGGAAGCATTGCGCATCCTTAGAAAGGTGTATCCGAATCCAAAGCGTACTATCATAGTGGGCCACTGGGGTGCCGAGGAACAGGGCCTTAACGGATCGCGTGCTTATGTGGAGGATCATCCTGAAGTGGTGGAAAAGCTGCAGGCGCTGTTTAACCAGGACAACGGCACCGGCCGTGTCGTGCGCATGTCCGGCTCGGGATTTCTCAGCGCGGGCGCGTTTCTGGGACGCTGGTTGTCACGGATACCGGACGAAGTTACCCGACATATTAAGATGACTTATCCGGGTACACCGGCCGGAGGCGGCAGCGATCACGCGTCGTTTTTGGCTGCCGGGGCTCCCGCCTTCGGCATCGGTGCGCTGGGTTGGGATTACGGCAGGTATACCTGGCATTCTAACCGTGACACCTATGATAAATTAGTGTTTGACGATATACGAAACAACGTGGTTCTGGCGGCATCGCTTGTCTACCTGGCGTCTGAGGATCCGGAATTCATGCCGAGGGATAAACGGATTCTGCCCATAGATGAAAAGACGGGCGAACCGAAGAAGTGGCCTGAACCGGTTGAACCTAACAGGGCTGGCAGGCTCGAGGAGAAGGAGTCGGGCAATTGAGGAGCCAACCGGCAAACATGACGAATGGGTTACCCGTATGCCCCACCGCTACCAGATGCTTTCAAACTGTTGCGCGCGCGTGCCAATGCCTTTA
>CAJXCW010000082.1 GCA_913051705.1 uncultured bacterium | reverse complement strand
AGATGGAAAGAAATTGGAACAGAGATAATCGAAGAAGTCGAAGGGACTACGAGGTCGAGTATGGAATTCGCTCAGATTTTGAGGCGGAACGGTATGAAGAAGATATTGAACGGGGAGAAATTCGAGCGACCTATATATTAAACGGAGGAGGCGAAAGGATTCGGCTGGAAACGGCCAATGGTAATATTTACATTCGTGAATTAATCGACCGTCAATGAGGCGGTCTCAAGCAGTACCCGTTGGGCTTCAGCAACACCAACGCCAGGTTGAAAAGAAAATCCCGAGTGGCTTAAGCCGTATTCTAGAGCCGATATCGCAATTAGCATCTCGAAAGCCTCGATATGATAACCCAGATGCGCAATCCGACAGATTTTACCTTTATATTGCTCCATCCCATTGGCAATAGTAACACCGCATTGCGTTTTTATAGTCTTCAACAACTTGTTGCCATCAACTTCTGGAGGGAAAGTGACTGAGGTCAACACATTTGAAGGCTGTTTCGCAAATAAAGGCAAACCAAGGGCAGTGACCCCCGCCCGGGTTATTTTTGCAAGCCTGGCATGATGTTGAAAAATATTCTCAAGCCCAATTTGTTTAATATCCTCAAGAGATTTTGCAAGTCCCATAATGAGTGAGACGGCAGGCGTATAGGGAGTCAACCCCTTATCATGTGAGGTCTGTGCTCGTTTCAAATTTAAATAATATGAAGGGGTTGAGTTTGATTTTACTTCTTCCCAAGCGCCCTTACTCATACTGATAAAGGATAAGCCGGGTGGAATCATCAGCCCTTTTTGTGATCCCGATATGACTATATCGATATGCCAGGCATCTGTTTTAAGGTCGTTTGCCCCTAAGCCGCTTATGGCATCTACTACAAGAAAACAACCCATTTCATGAGTGATTTGTCCTAACGAGTCCATATCGTGAAGTACACCCGTTGATGTTTCACTGTGTGTGGCGAATACGGCTTTAAAGGGTCCCTGGTTTATTAACATATCACGCACGACGGCCGGGTCAACTGCATTTCCCCATTCTACATCAATCACTGTCGTATCCATACCATACACTTCACATAACTCAACCCACCGGCCACCGAACTTACCGGATCGGATTGCGATGACGCGATCACCGGGTGTGAGTAAATTCACGACCGCAGCTTCCATGGCGCCGGACCCTGATGCAGTTAAAATGAGTACATCATTCTGGGTCTGAAACACATATTTTAAATCGTGGGATATTTGATTTAATAGTTCGCTGAATTCAGAAGACCGATGGGATAAGATCGGTTCTGTCATTTTTTGCGTAATATGATCTGGAACAGGTGTGGGACCGGGGGCGAAGTTGAAGGTCTTCACATGGCCTTCCATTATTACAGCGTTGTCAGGGCGACTTTGGCATCATGAGCATAGTGGGTTGTTTCATAGGAAGTAATAATTCTATCATAGAGTGCTCTGGCCTTATCCACTTGCTCGGCTGCTTGAAAACATCGGCCGGCATCAAGGAGAAACTTCGGGGCGAGGAATGATTCAGAATTTTCTTCTGCAAGGGCAAGATATGCAGTCGCCGCATCGGAAAACTTCCCACTCTGCTCATCACACGCAGCGATTCCTGCCCGGGCGCTGAGCGTATATAATTCATCATCCCCACCATATTCATCTATATATCTGGCATACATCTCTCGGGCTTCAGTTATCTTATTCGTATAGAAATAAGCCTTCGCCGATTGAATCGTTGCTTCCATAGCACTGGCGGTCCCCCCATATTCTGCAATCACGCGTTCAAAGATGGGAATGGCATCTTCATATCGATTGGATTGCATAGCCGTTTGACCGGGCGCTATTAAGCGACCTGCGTCCATAATGGTGTCAGCCCGTTGACCAGACCATAAATAACCGGAAGTCAGGGCGATAACAACAACCGCAACGACTATCAAAAGAGCCTGGAGATTAGTTTTTACATATTCTCCAGCTTCAAATAACCAGAGAATAAAGCGATCTTCCTTCATCTCTCGACGAGTAATTCGTCGTCTGACTCTTGCCACGAATCAAACCCCCATTATAATCTAAACTGTTATTTGACAATATTTAAAAAAGCTGTACACATATAAAGAATTTTACAAGATTCGTCAAGTGGTTTCTTTAGATAAAGAGTTCCATTGATTATCTAAAACAGGCATGCGATAGATTCGAATTTTTTCTTGACAAAACAACCGCTTTCAGTATTTTACCAAAACTATTGTAGAAGGGATTGTCACTTGTTAGCATCCCGATATTTCGTATATTAATTCAGACTTCAGAAGTTTATTTTTAAGCAGTCAATATAGAGGAACGTTTAAAAGGGGGACAGAAGATGGAACTGTCCGGCTCTGAAATAGTCGTTGAGTGTCTAAAAAAGGAAAATGTCGATCTCATATTCGGGTATCCAGGTGGCGTGGTCATTCCGATGTATGATGTGTTGCAACGAACACCGGAGATCAGACATATACTCGTCAGACACGAACAGGGTGGCACCCATATGGCCGATGGGTATGCAAGAGCAACAGGTAGACCCGGTGTAGTCCTTGTGTCATCGGGACCAGGTGCGACCAATACGGTCACAGGCATCGCTACAGCATATATGGATTCCATTCCGCTTATTGTAATTACGGGACAGGTGCCTGTACATCTTATCGGCAACGATGCCTTTCAGGAATCAGACACAGTGGGTATAACCCGGCCGATCACAAAACATAATTTTCTTATTAAAGAAACCCACGAAATTGCCCAAACGATGGCAGAAGCATTTCACATCGCTACAACCGGACGTCCTGGGCCAGTGCTGATCGATCTACCCAAAGATGTTCAGATCGGCACGGCAGAGTTTGAATATCCGGAAAGACCCCACATTCGAGGATATAAACCCACGGTCGATGGCCATTTTGGACAAATTAAGAAGGCCGCTGAAATGTTGTCTTCCGCTAAAAAACCGGTTATTTACGTAGGGGGTGGGGCTATTATTTCTGACGCAGCAGATGAGGTGGGAAAACTTGCCCATAAGTTAAATGCACCCGTAACTACTACCCTGATGGGATTGGGAGCTTTTCCTGAAAGAGACCCTCTTGCACTAAAGATGCTCGGCATGCATGGCACTTGGTTTGCTAATACGGCTGTCATGGAATGCGACGTGCTCATTTCCGTTGGCGCCCGATTTGATGATCGGGTTACAGGTCGGTTAGAGGATTTTTCTCCCCACTCAAAAAAAATTCATATCGATATTGATCCCTCCTCTTTGAATAAAAATGTCAAAGTGGACCTACCTATCGTAGGCGATGTTAAAAATGTCCTGGAAGAATTAATTCCGTTGATAAAAAGGGCGGACACAGAGGACTGGCTGAACCAGATCGATCAGTGGAAGAGAGAACATCCACTCACGTATGAAAGCACGGCTTCTGTTCATGAAGACGGGTTGAGCGGAGCAAATGGGCAGACCCCCAACCCGCCTTCTCAAGAACTGCCCATACAAGCCCAATATGTCATTGAAAAAATCGGAGAAATGACCAAGGGCGAAGCGTATGTCGTCACAGATGTCGGTCAACATCAAATGTGGGCGGCTCAGTGGTATGGTTTTTCTAATCCGAGATCTATGATTACCTCCGGCGGATTGGGCACCATGGGTTTTGGACTGCCAGCGGCGATAGGTGTCCAACTTGCCTTTCCTGATCGAGAAGTGATCCTTTTTACAGGCGACGGTAGCATACAGATGAATATTCAGGAAATGGCTACAGCGCTTTCCTGCCGATTACCCATTAAAATTGTTTTGCTGAATAATGGTTTCCTCGGGATGGTAAGACAATGGCAGGATCTTTTCTATTCCAAACGATATTCGGAAGTAGATCTTAGAGAGACCAATCCTGATTTTGTTAAGTTGGCAGAAGCCTATGGAGCTGTCGGCATACGTGTTTTTCGGAATGAAGAAGTCGAGGATGCATGGCAAGAGGCTGAAAAGATAACGGATCGACCGGTTTTATTGGATGTGGTCATTCCTGAGGAGGACAATGTCTATCCAATGATACCAGCTGGCGCAGCCTCACATGAAATGTTAGAAAAGTAAGACCTAAAAAGGAGTCCATTAGGGATGCGACGTCATACCGTCTCACTAATAGTCGAAAATAAATTCGGTGTGCTCGCCAGAATTTCCGGGTTATTCAGTGGCCGTGGTTATAACATTGACAGTATAACCGTAGGAGAAGCGAGCGAGCCGGAAACAGCTAGAATGACTATTGTCACCCATGGTGATGATATGATCATAGAGCAGATCATCAAACAATTAAACCGCCTGGTCGATGTGATTCGCGTGGTTGATTTGACCGATAAAAGCTTCATCAACCGGGAATTGGCTTTGATAAAGGTTAACGCTAATCAGACCAATCGATCCGAGATTGTACAGATATCGGAAATTTTCAGAGCGAAAATCGTTGATATAAGTCAGAAGACTTTAACGATGGAAGCTACCGGTAATGAAGATAAAATTGATGCCATAATAGGCATGCTACGACCGTTTGGCTTACGGGAAGTTGCTCGGACCGGGCGAATTGCCATGGGCAGGGATTCCAGGAGTAAAGATACACCCACACCTGAAGCGCCTGTACCCGTCTGGGAAAAAGAACGTAAAAAAATCATGGCTGATCTCGCCTGATGATCGTCTTTCCGCGTTTTATGGATTGCACGAGCTTTCGTTTAGATATACCTCCTCTTGTTCCCCAACCTGTCTAATGACTATTGAGTTCCCAATAACTGTTTATTAAGGAGTATTTGATGGCGCGAATGTATTATGATCAGGATGCAGATCTCGGATTGCTGGATGGAAAAACTATAGCAGTGATTGGGTATGGCAGTCAGGGACATGCTCATGCGTTAAGTCTTCGTGATTCGGGTCTTAAATCGATTGTTGGTCTAAGAAAGGGCAAATCATGGGATGCGGCCGTTGCCGACGGTTTTGAACCGCGCTCAGTTTCAGATGCCGCAGCGGAAGCTGATATTATCATGATGCTTGTCAATGATGAATTACAAGCCCGCTTATACGATACGCAGATAGAACCCAATCTTCAGGAAGGTAATGCTATCGCATTCGCCCATGGGTTTAATATCCATTTTGGTCAGATTGTTCCACCAAGCTATGCAGATGTCTTTATGGTGGCCCCCAAAGGTCCTGGTCATCTGGTGCGTCGTGTTTTTGAAGAAGGAGGTGGGGTGCCCTGTCTTCTTGCCGTACATCAGGATGTCACCGGAAAAGCACGCGATATAGGTCTTGCTTACGCCAAGGGGATCGGTGGCACGCGGGGTGGTGTTATTGAAACTACGTTTCAGGAAGAGACGGAAACAGATCTCTTCGGCGAACAAACAGTCTTATGCGGGGGCACATCAGCACTCGTCCTTGCGGGTTTCGAAACCCTGGTAGAGGCGGGCTATCAACCTGAGGTCGCTTATTTTGAATGTTTACACGAACTCAAATTGATTGTTGATTTGATGTACGAAGGCGGCATTGAAGGTATGAGGTATTCGATCAGTGACACGGCAGAATATGGCGACCTGTCGCGCGGCACTCGGATTGTAACGGATGAAACCCGTAAAGAGATGAAAAAAATATTGAAAGAAATCCAGGATGGAGAGTTCGCCAAGGAATGGATTCTTGAAAATCAGGCAAATCGTCCTACAATGAATGCAATGCGAAGAAGCGCTTCAGAAAAAACAATAGTAAAAGTAGGTCGAGAGCTAAGAAAGATGATGAGCTGGATCGGCCAAAACAAGTAATGACGCTGATTCTGGTGTTTTAAAAAGGCAAGTTTCCGAGTCTTTGGGCTCTTGAAATATAAGACAAACAAACATCAGATTTGAAACAGGAGGAAGCGTCGATGGCTTATCGTAAAATAGATGTTTTTGATACCACGCTTCGCGATGGGGAACAGGTGCCTGGCGCCTCGTTGAATCGTGATGAAAAAGTGAAGGTAGCTCACCAACTTGCTCGTTTAGGCGTCGATATCATCGAGGCTGGATTTGCAGCCTCATCGCCCGGCGATTTTGCCGCAGTTAAGACGATAGCAGAAGAAGTGCATGGCCCTGTTATAACAGCCCTGGCCAGGGCTGTTGAATCTGATATTGAGGCGGTAGCAGAGGCAGTAAAACCAGCAGAACGTCCCCGTATACACATTGTGCTGGGCACATCGGATACCCACCTTGAGCATAAATTTCGTAAATCACGTGAACAGGTGTTGGAGATGGGTGTGGATGCAGTGAAATTTGCAAAAAAATTGTGTAATGACATCGAATATTCAACAGAAGATGCCTCGAGGAGCGATTTCGAATATCTTTGCCGGACGATAGAGGCGGTCATTGATGCCGGCGCCACCATTGTTAATATCCCGGATACCGTAGGATATGCGGTTCCCGAGCAATGGGGAGAATTAATACGGAGATTAATAGAAGCCGTTCCCAATATTCACAAAGCAAAGGTCAGTGTGCATTGTCATAACGACCTGGGTATGGCGACAGCTAATTCTCTTGCCGCTATCAAAGCCGGGGCAGAGCAAGTAGAATGCACCATGAATGGCTTAGGAGAGCGGGCAGGAAATGCATCACTTGAAGAAATCGTCATGGCCATAAAAATGCGGAGTGGATTTTATGAAGCGAGAACCGATATTGATACGCAGCAGATCTATCCGACCAGCATCCTCGTACGAGAATTGATGCACATGCCGGTCCAGCCGAATAAGGCGATTGTAGGGGCTAATGCATTTGCTCATTCATCCGGTATCCATCAGGATGGATTTCTTAAACACCCTGAGAATTACGAAATCATGCGACCGGAGGATGTAGGGATTGAAAAAAGCGATATCGTTCTCACGGCGAGATCCGGTCGTCATGCCTTAAGACACCGTCTTGAACGATTGGGCTATGTGTATACAGATGATCAAAAAGATATATTTGAGAAAATACACCTGCGTTTTTTATCGGTTGCAGATCGGCAAAAAGAAGTTGTGGATGAGGATTTACACCGATTGGTGTGCGATTCGCCTATAGAGATTCCCCAACAATACTTTCTGGAAGATTACCATGCTACATCGACACATCGTGGTGAGGCCAATGCCATGGTGCGGGTTCATATCAGCGGAGAATCAATAGAAGAAAAAGGCCATGGTGGTAGTCCCATTGAGGCGGCATTTGGTGCCATAGATAAGATCACAAAATTGCCTTCCACCATCGAAGATGTGCAAACATCATCCAATGGTAAAGAGGGCGTGCATGAAGTAAGAATAAGAGTCCACTATCATGAGCAGTCATTCAATGGTATCGCATCCGATACCGATGTGGTTAAAGCGAGTATACAAGCTTACTTGAATTCATTGAATCAATTGGTTGCCATACATAGCGGATTAATCAAAGAGTAATAAGGGGAGGAAGTCTTGTATAATATTGCAGTTATTCCGGGCGACGGGACGGGACCAGAAGTCGTACGGGAAGGACTTAAAGTATTGCGAGCTGTTTCAGAGAAATTCGGGTTTGAATATGAATTGACGGAATATGACTTCGGTGGCGATAGATATTTACGGACGGGGGACATCTTACCGAAAGAAGCCCTCGAGGAATTGAGACATTATGATGCGATATATCTGGGGGCTATCGGCCATCCGGATTGTCCGCCCGGCTTGCTTGAAAAAGGTATTTTACTAACCATACGATTTGAATTGGATCTTTATATCAATTTACGCCCGGTAAAACTATATCCGGGTGTTGATTGTCCTCTGAAAGATAAAGGACCGGAAGATATTGACTTTGTTGTGGTTCGTGAAAATACCGAAGATCTGTACGTAGGTGCTGGGGGGGTGTATAAAAAAGGGACGCCAGATGAAATCGCCATCCAGGAATCGATCAATACCAGAAAAGGGGTTGAACGATGTGTCAGATATGCTTTTAATGTAGCGAGAGAACGAAATAAACAGAACAAAGTTACCCTCTGCGCCAAAACAAATGTGCTAACATACGCCCATGACCTGTGGGAGCGTGTATTTTACGAAGTGGCTGAAGAATATGAGGATATCACCGCTGATTATGCCCACGTAGACGCGACATGCATGTGGATGGTAAAAAACCCGGAATGGTTCGATGTGATTGTAACAACCAACATGTTCGGTGATATCATTACAGATCTTGGCGCTATGATACAGGGTGGCATGGGAATTGCCGCCGGAGGTAATATTAATCCAGATGGGGTTTCCATGTTCGAACCCATTGGAGGTTCTGCCCCGAAATATAAGAATCAAAATGTGATCAATCCTATAGCGGCTATCGCATCTTGTCAGTTAATGCTTGACCATTTGGATGAAAAAGAGGCGGCTCAGGCGGTAGAGAAAGCAATTATACACGTCGTCAGCGAGAAGATGAAAAGTATGGATGCAGGTAAAATGGGATATGGAACAGATGAAGTGGGAGATCTGATCGTTGGCGCCATCTAAAGTTCCGGTCGATAAATCGGCGGAATAACCATCCAGGGTTGTTCCGCCGATTTTTTACAACGCAATTTGATATATCCACCATTGTGAAACAGTCCCGTGAAGTATCGGGATCGGTTGTCGATCCCAATCAATTTACTCAGGAAAGTCTTCAGCGCTCAGGCCCTCCACTTCGCGTTGTAACCCTTCGTGCCGTTTCTATCGGCTTGTCCCTCTCGATCCTATCTTGTATCTGGATATCTTATTCCTCCTATATTGTCAAATCAGCCTCGTTACCCGTGGCTCACTTCCCGGTAGCGGCACTCCTTCCTTTTATCGTCGTTTTGACGGCGACCTGGTTGATTAAATACCTCTCTCATAAAACATTATTAAACCCTGCAGAGTTGCTCCTTGTGTTTTTCATGGTACTCACGGGGTCTGCCATCCCCGGCTGGGCGTTTACCACATACTGGGTGGCTCTTGTCGGCACCCCATTATATTTTGCAACCCCCCAAAATAGATGGGAAGCTGTCTTTTTTGATTACCTTCCCGACTGGTTGGTCGCTAGTAATCAGGGCGGAAGTATGCAGTGGTTTTTTGAGGGTTTGCCCCCTGGTTTTTTGATCCCCTGGTCAGCATGGCTTCCACCGTTTGTATGGTGGTCATCTTTCTTCCTTGCGTTATTTGTCGTAGGCGCCTGTTTGATGATCATTCTTAGAAAACAATGGGTAGAATATGAGAAACTTACCTTCCCGCTTGCTCAGGTTCCGGTCCTGTTAACCCGTGAGAGTGAAACGGGAGATATATTACCGGATGTGGTTAGAAATAAAATGTTTCTGGCCGGTTTCAGTCTGGTTATGTTTATCCTGTTATGGAATGCCCTTAGTTATTTTGGGTGGCTCAGTCCAATTCAGATAGGCCAACCCTATTCTACGCCGGTAACCATAGCCAAGGGATTCCCCCCCATACACATTAGACTTAACTGGTTGGTCTTCGGTTTTGCTTACTTTGCCAACGTGGATGTCTTATTCAGTATATGGATTTTCAGAATCATCTCCATACTCCAGGAAGGCACGTTGGCCCAATTTGGATATAATTTAAGCGCCCCAATTGCAGGGATATCCAGCATAACAGCTGCACAGCATATAGGCGGCTTTTTCTTTTTCGTCCTCTGGGGGTTCTGGATGGCGCGGCGACATTTATATGCTGTTGTCAAAAAAGCTTTTGGGAGTCGAAAAGATATAGATGACTCACAGGAATTACTATCTTATAGAATTGCATTAATCGGCATTCTGGTTGGTTCTTTTTATATTATTTGTTGGCTATACAAAGCTGGAATGTCAGTCTGGGTTGCAATATTATTATTAACCTGTGTCTTATTATTATATTTGGGCATTACTCGTATTGTGGCTGAGACGGGGGTTGTATTACTGGATATGCCACTCAATGCCCATGATTTCACCGTATCTATTGTAGGGTCATCTAATATGGATCCGGCCACATTAACTGCCATGGGTATGGCCAATGCCTTTGCCCGTAACTGGAGAACGCTGGGGATGAATGCCATGGCGCATGTGGCTAAGGTAGGGGAAGAAATTTTAGGGGAGAAACGAAAAATATTCGCTGTGGTGATATTGAGTTTGTCCGTCAGTATTATAGCTTCTGTCGGTTCTACAATATATATGGGCTATTCGACAACAGGGGCAGGTAATTTTGGGGACTGGGGGTTTAATGCCGGGAATCGTTTATTTTATGATAATATTGTTAAATGGATATCCACGCCAACAGAGCTTGGTCTCATAGATCTGGGATTTTTAGGGTTCGGCGCTTTTATTATGTGGGGACTTATTCAGCTTCGCTATCAATTTGTTGGTTGGCCGTTACATCCTGTGGGTTTTGCCATTGCATCGGCTTACGCAACCGATATGGCCATGTTTTCCGTTTTCATGGCCTGGTTTATAAAATCAATCATGTTTCGGATCGGCGGTGTTTCCCTTTATAAAAAAACACAGCCATTTTTTATCGGCATTCTTTTCGCCTTCAGTATTGGTGTGGGTATCTCCTTTCTTATTGATGTGATCTGGTTTCCTCGTCAGGGTCACTTGATTGATAGTTGGTAAGGAGGAGAAAAATTTGACGGAGGGGTCAATATAGAAATTTAATTATAAACGATATGTTTATTATATGTAACAGGGGATGAATACCATGCGTATTCCCCTTTAAAATATGATATCCGGTATAGATGATCAGGCTGATACCAAAGCCGTTTAATATACTGTGTGTTATAGGTACAATAATACAAAGAACAACCACGACAATTATTTGATCATTTTCCCGCCAATTGATACTTTTCAAAGCTGTCAGACAGCCAATTCCAAGCATGATTACCATCGTGGCGCCTATCGGATAAACCCGGACCTCCGGACCGACTAATATGCTGTTTCCTGGCAATAATATAATCCGAAAAAAAACTGAACTCAGAATTAATAAACTGCCTGTTATGATACCCGACCGCCAGGAACTGTTCTGAAACATTATAGCCCCTAAACCTTCAGGAGCAGGCAAGGGGCCTGGAACCCCCGTCATCGCCGAACACAACCCCCCGATACCACACATTTTAAAAATTCGATCCAGACAGTATGAGTGTGGATACACATATCGAATAGCCAGCCCAATGATCATGGTTTCAAGTAAAACAATTAAACAAATCCCAGGGAGAGCATACCAGAGATCTAATGATTTTATATCCGTAAATGGTAGAGATAAACTATATTCAGCGGACCATATTGGGGTTGCTTCAAGAGTAAATTGAAACGTATTAAGCAGAAGGCTGATGATTAACGCCCCGGAAAAGCCCCACAGGGGTGGTGAGAAATACGATCGACTCCAGGCGACCAGATATATAGAAAGACCCGTAATAACGATGACGGTGGACCGCGTGGTCATTTCCCCAAGAAAAGAAAATGTAACTGGATGAGAAACGATAAATCCACCTAATCGTAGGCCGGTAGTTACCAGGAGAAAGCCCAATCCAGCGAATAAAGCGGCTGGATAGAAGGAAGGCAAGTGATGCTCTAATTTTTTTCCTACACCGAGGAACCCCATAATAATCAACAGTATACTGACCAGGATAAGGATAAGAATAATATGGCGAGTTGACCATGCCTCTCCCCAGTAGAGGGAAAAAACCAGTATCGAGATGACGCTGATATTGGGAATCATAACCAACGGTACACCGATCCATCTTGATCCGATGAGGGTTGTCACCCCGGCCCAGAGACATAACAGAGATAAAGTGGGAAATTGATTGTGAATAATGGGATCAAGAAGATAGAAACAGATAAGGATGGCAGGAGCGGCCGTAAAATAGGCCAGTACGCCAGCTGTGATATCTTGTCGCCATAGTGTCTTTTGACTGAGAAAGCTGGTCATGATGATAATTTGTTAGGATTGAATAGATGTATCATATGGTGCCAATCCTGTCTGTTCAATGCGCCTATCAGTATCATAATCGAGAGATATGAAATACCACCGAGGAAAATTAGAACGCCAGAATGTACCGTTGGAAGAAACCATAAGACCAACGACATACCGAGACATCCTATGACAGCCTGAGTGAAATAGGGTATCCATTCAAGGTGTTCAAGAAAATCTATAATACGACGATAACATAAAATAAAAATGATTACCTGTGATATAACCGTTGTTATGGCGGCACCTACCATCCCAAACTTTGGAATTAAAACCAGATTCAATAAAAAATTACTCAAAGCACTGATTCCAATAATCATGGTAGCTTGCTTTTGCCTTTCGATCGAACTGAGAAACATAATCATTGGCAGGTTGAGGAAGACGATTCCTATAGACCAGATAACAATTTTCAATGGCATGGCCGCCGGTAAATATGTGGCATCATATATAAATACAATTAAAGAGGACCCGATTAACGTGGTGCCGAAAGCGATGGGCATCCCGAGAAACATCATCAAGCGGATTAAATTTAAGAATATCGATCTGGCTTTATCGATAGATGTGTTATATAACCTGGAGATAGCAGGAAACATGGCGGTAGCAGTCATCAGCGGAATGATGGTTAAAACAGAGGTTATTCTGATAACGACGCCATACAATCCCACCTCATCTTCCCCACGTATCTTGGCTAACATGATTGTATCAATAGAATTAATAACCCCAAGAAAAACCAGTAAAAGTCCAAAGGGTATAGATGAGACCAGTGTTTCATACCAGTTAATAGAGGAGAAGACAATTCGAAGGCGAATGGGTAATGAACTATAGAGCAGCATCCAGGTGAAGGTGAGTATTATTAAGTCACTAAGTACAAGCCCAAGAATTAAAAATGTTAATCCATATCCCTGAGATAAGACCCAAACCCCTATCACCAGGTCTATTCCTCGCCTGAATGCTTCAGCGATGGTAATAAACTCCATGCGTTCGAAGCCTTCGAATATATGAAAGAGGAAGGAGAGAAAAGACCTGAAAAAAATGTGTGTAAATAAAATGATCATCGTGAGTTGCTCTGTAAACAATCCATAATCAACATAAAGCAACACAGTGATGCCGATAATAAAAGCCAGAAGGGAAAGAACCAGCCGGAGACAGAAGACCCTGTTTAAAATATCCTGAGCGTTATTTTTATCACGTGCGATTTCCCGCGTGGTGTAATTACCAAGCCCCAGATCACCTATAATTACAAATAAGCCTGCGAAGTAATTACCTAACGTATATATGCCGAACTGTGTTAAACCCAATTGAATGGCGACATAAATAACAAAAATTACACCTAATACAGTAGAAATGATTTTACCAGATAAAAGGTAAATCGTATTTCGGGCAACTCCATGCCCTTCTCCGGTTCGTATTTCCATAAAGTATATTGAATTTATTGAATGGCACCATCAGCACGCCATTGTGCCAGATCCTCGATGGAAGCGTCCAGGAGCTTTAGTAATATATGGTCGGTATGCTCTCCTAACTCAGGCGCATTCCGGTTTACAACTGGTGGCGTCTCAGATAATTTAATTGGAGATCCGGTCATTTTTATAGGGCCGGCAATTGGATGCATCATGGTCAGAATCATATTTCTGAATAATATCTGAGGATCTTCCATAACTTGATCCACAGATTGAATAGGACCACAAGGTATATCTACCGATTCCAGAATGATCAGCCATTCTTCCGTCTTTTTTCTTTTAAAGACTTCAGACAATTCGATATCCAGTTCATGATGATGTTCTGTTCTTGCATCATTATTATTAAACCGAAGATCGTCAAACAGGTCTGGACGTTCGATGGCCTTGCAAAGTTTGCCCCATAGGGTATTATTGCCGGCCGCCACCATGATCCAGTCGTCTTTCGTCTCGATCGCTTGAAATGGTGAAATAGATGGATGTCTGGCGCCTAATGGTTCGGGGACCTTGCCCGTCATATCATAACGTGCAATGGCGTTTTCCAACAAGGCAACTTGACAATCAAGCATACCCACATCCACCATCTGTCCCTTCCCCGTTTGATTTCGGACCAGAAGGGCAGTTAAAATTCCGATACATGTAAAAAGGGCCGCAGACAAATCACCTATGGAAACGCCAACCCTGACAGGCGGCCTGTTCGGTTCACCCGTTATACTAACAATGCCGCCCATGCCTTGAATAATCATGTCATACGCCCCTCGTTGAGCATACGGTCCGGTTTGACCGAAACCCGAACAGGCGGCATATATTAATTTGGGAAATTTAGGCTTTAAAGAGGCATAATCCAAACCGAGCCGTGTCATCGCGCCAGGTCTAAAATTTTCAACGAGGATATCGGTATGGGAGATTAATTTTAATAAGAGCTCACGTCCAATCGGGTGTTTTAAATTAATGACAATACTTTTTTTGCCCCGGTTTACATTTTGAAAATATCCACTCACCTTGTTTTTGAAAGGACCAAATCCACGCGCTTCGTCGCCTTCGAACGATTCAACCTTGAACACCTCGGCACCCAGATCTGCAAGAATCATCGTAGAGAAAGGTCCTGCTAAAACCCTGGTCAAATCAAGAACCTTTACGCCTTCAAGTGATTGCATGTGATTGGCCTGAGAAATCTGTTCAGGAAGGGTCTGTCCGACATCCAGAATTATCGATATCCAGGATGCGTATTTGACTTGCAATGTGGTGTTGATCGAAAGCGGCAACCATGGATTGCCCTATTGTTTCAAAAGAATCTGTTGCCAGGGCGATCGCAGTGGGGCCTGATCCGCTTAAAGCGGCACCATGAGCACCCGAGTCGAGTGCGGCGCTAATAACTTCTGATAGGCCGGGTATGAGAGGAGCCCTGTAGGGCTGATGTAGACGGTCAGACATCCCGGATCGTAAGGCATCATATCTGCTTGATATCAGACAACCTATCAACATCCCAACGCTACACAGATTGTATATGGCGTCATCCATCGAGACCTGTTTCGGTAAGGCTTCTCGGGCTGTTGTTGTATCAAGTGTAAAATCTGGAATGGCAACGACGGCTTTTAACTGAGAAGGGATAGGGTAGGTTTGATATATGATTTTATTATCCCGTTCTCCGCTAACAGACAACCCGCCCAGAAGAGATGGCACGACATTATCGGGGTGGCCCTCTAAATCCGTACAAATACGAAGTAGTTCTGAGGTGTTCAATGGGCGTCCTGCCAATTCATTGGCGCCAACCGCACCTGCAACAATGGCGACCCCACTGCTTCCAAGACCACGAGAAACAGGAATAGAATGATCCATATGGACAGATAGTCCGGGCGGACTCCATCCGATTTTTTCAAAAACGATTCGTGCGGCTTTTATACAGACGTTATCTTCGTTCCGAGGAATATCTGCTGCGCCTTCGCCTTCAACGGTGACCTCAAGTCCATTTTCTGTTTGTTCAAATGCGATGACGTTGTATAAGCCCAGAGCCATGCCTACACAGTCAAAACCTGATCCCAGGTTCCCGGTGGTCGCAGGAACGCGTACATGAACTTTCGAATTCATGTTTAGACCAGGTTACCACCGGCAATGGCCGGTACGATAGCAATACGATCACCATCGTTTACCGTAGTGCCAGTCCCATCTATAAAACGAATATCTTCTTCATTAAGATATATATTGATAAAGCGGCGAACATCGCCCGATTCATCACAGATACGATCTTTTATTCCTGGATAGGAAGATTCCATGTTACCTAAAATGGTCTCAATTGTATCTCCATCGATCTGAATTTCCGACTTGTTGTCGGTTAATTTTCGTAATGGGGTCGGAATGCGTACAGTAACTGCCATTATTACCTGCCTCCTATATCTAAAATCATCTCATCCTTCGAAATATTCCCTGACACTTAAATATCGTTCCCCCGTATCACAAAGAATGGTTACGACCGTCTGACTTTCCCCCATTACACCAGCTACCTTTAAACTCGCAAAAACATTGGCGCCTGCGGATAGCCCAACAAGTAACCCTTCCTGCATACCAACCTGTTTTGCTGTCTGGTAGGCCTCTTCATCATCTACTGTAATTACCTCGTCGATGATCGTGGTGTCGAGGATATCCGGTATGAACCCGGCGCCGATTCCCTGTATAGCATGAATAAGACTCTCGATTGGTTTTCCAGACAGGACAGGGGAAAGGGATGGCTCAACGGCGATAACCTTGATATCTTTATTCTTTTCCTTTAAAAATTGCCCCACACCGGTTATGGTTCCACCCGTGCCTACCCCGGCGACAAAGGCATCAATGCGGCCTTGTGTGGCCTCCCATATTTCTTCAGCCGTGGTTTGTCGGTGGATAGCGGGATTGGCAGGGTTTTTAAATTGTTGGGCTAAGCAATAATCGGAATTTTCTTTAACAATTTCTTCGGCTCTTTTAACAGCGCCGGCCATACCCTGTGCCCCTGACGTCAGGACGATCTCAGCGCCATAGCAAGACAACAGGATACGTCTTTCAATACTCATATTATCAGGCATGGTCAATATGACACGATATCCTTTAACTGCCGCAACAAGACTAAGACCTAAACCTGTGTTTCCACTTGTCGACTCGACTATGGTCCCACCGGGTTTAAGAAGTCCCCGTCGTTCTGCATCCAGAATCATGTTTAAACCAATTCGATCTTTTACACTCCCGCCAGGGTTAAGGGATTCCATTTTTCCTAATACAGACGCATGAGAAGCAGGCGATATTCTACTCAATCGAATCAGGGGGGTCTGTCCAATAAGATCAAGAACACTATCGTATATACGTGCGGTCATCTATTGATCCGTTATATGTGGTACATCGATGACGATTTATCAGCCCGTTTACATATTTCTTCGAAGGTAATCCCATCCATGATAAAACCAAGTTGATCCTGGACCTCTCGCCAGATTTCCTTCAGCACATGATGACCACTGCCTTGCCGGTTGTTAGAACCATTTACTTTTCCCTCTAAGCTTTCTATGGCCATAAGAGAACCATCCATGGTTCGAACCACATCGCCAAGCGATATATCGGCAGGCGCTTTGGCCAGCATATATCCGCCGGATGCGCCTCGTTTACTTTTAACGAGACCGGATCGCTGCAACTGTAAGAGGATCTGAACCAGATATTTCCGGGGTATCACCTGGCGTGTGGCAATTTCATTGATCTGAATAACATCGGTGTTTTTATGACATCGTGCCAATTCCAACACCGCCCGGCAGGCATATTCAGCTTTGGCTGATACCCTCATGAATCTCCTCAAAATCATATGCTTATTGAAATCAGAATGTTGACCAACTTGGTCAACATGATATCAATTATAAGGATGACTGTCAAGCTATTTATAGTGGCCATTATGACGTGATTTCGATTTAAAAACCTTGAGGGCGACCTATCTAAAATCGCTATCTTTTAAACAAGTGTCAAAATTCTGTGTAACTCTTCTAACATGGCTATTTATATAACGATGGGGCGTCATGTTTTTCATTTTTAAATCTTCAGGCGTGGCGTTACCAAAGGCTTCTTCAGGCACCAAACCGACCAACTCACTGTTTAATATGCCCACACCCATTTGATGAGACTTTAAACTGATTACACGATAGACTTCTGACAGGGATGTTTGTCTATAATCGGTTATATTCATAGAGACCTGGACACACTGTTCATGGTGCAGTTTAAAGCCGAGCGCTTTTACACCGGGTAATCCCCCATCACGCTCACGTATTTCTCGCGCCAATTGTCTGGCAATTTTAATATCCCTTGATCGGAGATTTATGTTAAATGCAATTAAAATATCACGAACACCTATGGCAACAGCACCTGCAGAATGATGGATTCTTGATGGTCCTACATCTTGACCCAACTGCTTATCCAACAATGAATTATGAACCATCCTCTCAAACTCACCTCGCCTGATATTAGCCAAGATTTCATTCTGAGGGTTTAAAGAAGCAGAACCATAATAAAAAACTGGAATGCCAATTGTATGTGCAATGCGGCGTCCTATTACCCGGGCCAATGTGACACATTCTGCCATCGATGAATTAACAAGCGGTATCAGAGGAATGACATCTGTTGCCCCTATCCTGGGATGAATCCCTTGATGTTCCCGAAGGTCGATCAATTCAGTCGCTTTGAGACATGCGTTGTATACCGCCAGGGCAATCCCGTTAGGTACCCCAATACAGGTCATCACACTTCTATTATGGTCATAGTCCATCTCCAGGCCTATTAATTCAACATCCTGGACCTTCGATATTTCGTCTGCTATCGCGTTTACTTTGGATTGATTACGACCTTCACTAAAATTAGGAACACACTCTATGAGCTGAATCATGATTTATCGATTAGAGGATGCCATATTTATTAAATGCATCGGTAGCGGTCATGCCATTTTCAAGCGCACTCTTCACTTCTTTTTCTCCCTGTGCTTTTTTAAACGCCGCAGATAAGACGGCTTTCTCACCTGATCGGGGAATCACTACTACTCCATCAAAATCACCAAATATGATATCCCCTGGCACCACCTTTACACCACCACATTCAATTTCAATATTATAGGCTATTACATCACTTCTACCTTTTGAATCGTATGGAGCAATCCCTCTGACAAAGACCGGAAATCCCATTTCTATAATGGCTTTTGTGTCCCTGGTGAATCCATCTATAACAGCTCCATTCGCGCCACGATACACGGCAGCAGTGGAGAGCAGTTCACCCCAGAGGCTGCTACGTATTGTTCCGTTGGTCTGGGCAACAAGCACCTCGTTGTTCTTTAATGCATCAACGGCTTCTAATTCGATTTTGTAGGGTTCATCAGGTATGGTATATACATCCACAGAAAGAACGGTCATTGCCCTACCAATGACAATGGTGTCCGGATCGAGCGGTCGTATATCATGTCTTAAAATCTGATTTCTGAACCCTTCACTATCAAGAGCATCTGCAATAACTGATGAAAAGAGCTCTTTTTTCATGCGGCTAAATAAATCCCTATCATTTTCGGCCATTCAAATCTCCTGTCACAGACGTTGATCCATTATTACATCAGTAAAAAATGAAAGTTTATAGTAAAGGTGAAGAATAAAAAAAGGAGGTGTAAAGTCAATTGAATTATATTACGGAGCTTTCAATATTAAATAGAAATATAAAAATACTCCTGCTAATAACTCATAAAAGCTAATCACTGAGGCTGAATGTTTTTCAACAAATTTTCATTGTTATTTAGAGTAAAGTCTTTAATGTTTTGTGTTTAGGTTTGTACAAGTTCCAGACACGAGCGACTAAGTAGGTTTCATTTTGCGTTTCAACATGGTTTGATTCAACTTGTCGAACTGTGGATACTTGATGTCGTCATAACGTTGGATAGCCATGTCCTCACCAAAGAACATTGGTTGCTTCATCCAGTCAACTTTCGTTGTGTTAAAAACAGTTTTTGCCATTATATTGTACAGGCATCGCAGTCTTCGCCGTCGATGTCCGCGACTGTACTTATTAAGTTTTCAGGTAATTCCACATCCTCACCATCATCAGTGTCCGTCACTGCACTCAGTC
>CAJXCW010000081.1 GCA_913051705.1 uncultured bacterium | reverse complement strand
ACAGTAGAGGCCGTAGAAGAAGAAAGCTCCGTTGAAACAACAGTAGAGGCCGTAGAAGAAGAAAGCTCCGTTGAAACAACAGTAGAGGCCGTAGAAGAAGAAAGCTCCGTTGAAACAACAGAACAAAGGAAATAAGGATATATCAGGTCCGAGACATTTATATAAAATAAAAATGGCGGTGAAGAGATTCTCTTCACCGCCATTTATGTAGAACCGGTCAATGGATACTAACTGGCCTTAGACAAAACATCTTTCAAGGTTTTTAAAAAGACTTCTGTTTCATAATCTGTGCCTGCTGAAATACGAATCCAGTTTTTAAATTCATCTTGCCGTCTGCTGCTGACAGACACTTTTCGTTTCCTCATTTCGGTTACCACTGCTCTGGAAGACCGATTTATATTCACCATAATAAACGTGCCTTGCGAGGGGATATACTCAAGTCCCATCTTATCAAATTCTTCATACAACCGATGTTTAAACTGCCAGACCACCTCTCGCGATTTTTGCAAGTGGTCTAAATCACGAACGGCCGCTGCACCCGCTACGCTGGCCAGGACATTAGGACCGCCGGTAGAATATTTCCTCAGTTCAGTTTGTATCTTCTGCGATGCTACGCCATAACCCAAACGAAGAGCGGCCATAGCATAGGCCTTTGAGAAGGTCCGAACGACAATGACATTATCATATTTCAAAGCAAGTGGGATGGCGGAAGGAATAGGGTCTTGCTCTGCAAAGTGGAGATAGGCCTCATCAATGACGACCACCACACTGGACGGGATCTTGGTAATGAATTGGTCCATTTCTTCCGTTTGCAGAAGCGTTCCCGTTGGATTATTGGGGTTGGTAATAACCGCCAGCGATGTTTTTTCCGTAATCAAATCGGCCATCACATCCAGATCATGTTTATATCCCTTGGTCATGGTCGCTTTGATCACATTGACATCTACACCGAATATCTCTTTATAAAAGGATCCAGCCCGTGATAGCTGACCGTAGCCGAATTCAGCTTCCACAACTTCTCCGCCCTCCCGGCTTAAATACGCCAGCGATAACAATCCTAATATCTGGCTTGATCCGGAAGACAATATGAAGGGCCCCGGTGGAGATCTGAAAAAGGACCTGTTTGGATCGCGTTTAGGAAGCTCTACTTCATCAAATTCTGAGAGCGCCTGCATCAGGTCGCCCAATTCGGTCCCATAGCGGTTCACCCCAAACATGCGGTCAGCTATGGCTTCCACTGCTCTTGGAGATGGTCCCAACGGATTTTCGTTCAAGCTCATGCGGACAAGGCCCGGGTCAACCCCCACTCCTCTGACCGCCTCAATGGTTGGTGCTTTACCGGAAATCATTTTGGTCGCCATGGCCAACTTGTCACTTAAGGTGACGGCTGCCCCGGCTGCGATAGCCCCTTTCATAAAGCCACGCCGTGTCAAGCCTTTCTGAAATGATTCATTATCCGAATTGTGCATCGAACAACTCCTTTAAAAAATTAACATCGAAGAAATGAAGGCTCATCTGATTGTATATCGCGCTTATATTCTTTAATTACAAACATGATGGTGTTCATCTTCAAATATAACCTGTTTCTTCCCAGGGATAAAACATACGGTAGCGCTTTACCACTTGACATCATTTCATCTTATGCTCTACACTATATCAATTACCAAAAACAACCTGGCCATGTGCTCTCATTTGCTAAAAACTATTATTCCATTTAATGAACGATTTATTATTAAATGTTTGCGAATTATCTACGGTTATACCCACCGATGATGGACTCGTGCACCCTGTTCGAGAGGTCAGCTTTTCTTTATACCGGGGTAAAACACTTGGGGTGGTCGGTGAAAGTGGCTGTGGGAAAAGCATGACCGGATTGTCTCTCCTTCAATTGATCCCGCGGCCTGGATATATACAATCCGGTACCATTGAATATTATGACGGCGCATCACAGACGCCGATTCGAATCGATCGCCTCAATGCCGATCAGGAAGAGATGCGAGAGATCAGAGGGAATAAGATTGCCATGATCTTTCAGGAACCGATGTCTTCATTAAACCCCGTTTATACCATAGGCGAACAAATCGGGGAAGCCGTAAGAATACATCAGCGGACAGCGAAGAAAGAAGCGAGAGAAATCGCAATCGGGATGCTCGAGAGGGTAGGTATTCCGGGTCCTCAGCAACGAGTTGATGAATACCCGCACCAACTATCAGGGGGGATGAGGCAACGCGCTATGATAGCAATGGCTTTGTGCTGCCGTCCCGAACTTCTCATTGCCGACGAACCTACTACGGCCCTGGACGTGACCATACAAGCGCAGATTCTGGATCTTCTTAAAGATTTACAATCTGAAATGAATATGGCTATTATGATGATCACCCATGATTTAGGGGTTATTGCCGATCTGGCGGATGAAATCATGGTGATGTATGCCGGCCAGATTGTTGAAACAGGATCGCCGGATCACATCTTTTACGAATATCAACATCCCTATTCCCAGGGATTATTGGCCTCCATACCTCAAATGGGATCCACACGTACTGCAGCCTTACCATCAATATCGGGGACAGTGCCTTCTACCCTCCATTTGCCTGACGGATGCTCATTTTTACCAAGATGCAAATATGCCACGGATAAATGTACCGAGGCCCCGGTGATGTCTGAAGTCGAACCGTCGCATTTTGTTCGATGCTGGCATAGGGATGAGGTGGTACGATGAAGACGCGGGATGGGGGAATGAATATCGGAGTCATAGAAGGGTTCTTCGGCAGGGCATGGTCATGGGAGGATCGACATGAATATGTTTCTTTTCTAAACCAATGCCAATATTCTTTTTATATCTACGCGCCCAAAAATGATGCCTATCTGAGGCGGAAATGGTTTGAGAAATGGCCTCAGAATATTCGAAATGAAATCCAAAAGCTAGCAGGTCATTATCGCTCGTCTGGGATTCAATTTGGTGTCGGACTCAGCCCATTCGAGTTATTTTTTCACTATAAAGGTGAAGGCCAAAAAAAGCTGACCAATAAAATAAATGAATTAAATGATGTCCCCTGTGATATCCTTTGTATCTTGTTTGATGACATGCGCGGTGACACGTCGAACCTGGCCGAGGTACAGGTCGAAATAATACATAGGGCAGCCGAGATTAGTACAGCGAAACAAATCATCATGTGCCCGACATATTATACCTATGATCCGATATTAGAAAAGGTGTTTGGTAAAAGCCCGATAGATTACATAGATACCATTGGCCATTTATTAGATGCAAACATAGATATATTCTGGACCGGCCCTGAAGTCTGTTCCAACGACTATCCACCAGACCATCTAATTGAAGTGGCGCATAGATTACAGCGAAAACCGGTGTTATGGGATAATTATCCTGTAAATGACGGCGCAAAGAAATCAAAGTTCTTACATCTTACGTCCTTTAAAAATCGTCCCTCGGAGCTGCAATCATTCACCCGTGGCCATGCTGTAAATCCCATGAACCAGGCCTGGTTATCGAAAATTCCATTGTTTACCCTTCTCGATTCATACCGGCAGGGCGACACCTATTCCCCCGACATGTCGTTTGATATGGCTTGCAACACACTTTGTGAAGAAGGTCTTCGTGAGGATATGAAGTCCGACCTGGCGTTTTTTAATAAGGTTGGATTAGATGGCTTTTCCACTGATAAGAGTAATACGCTCATAAGGAAATATTCCAGATACCATCAGAACCCCTTTGCAACGGAAATCATCGATTGGCTCAAAGGTCGGTATGCCTTTGATCCAGCTTGCTTAACAGAATAATATCAGGAGAGCGGTTCACCAAATCACCAAATCACCAGATCACCAGATCACCAGATCACCATTTTCCATGTCAACTCTTCTCCAGGTTAACCACTTGAGTAAACACTTCCCCATTAAGAAGGGAATTTTTCGGCATACCGTTGGTCATGTGTATGCCGTCAATGACATCACCTTTCATGTTGATAAAGGGGAAACTCTGGGGCTGGTCGGGGAAAGTGGATGTGGAAAAACAACCACCGGACGATGCCTGTTACAGATCATCAAACCAACTTCCGGAGCTATCCTTTTTGGAGAAGACCAGACCGACCTCGCTACCTTGAACAATAGGGATTTGAAACCGTTTCGACGACGGATACAAATGATATTTCAAGACCCGAACTCCTCATTGAATCCTCGAATGACCGTCGGGGATATTATTGGCGAACCTTTAAAGGTAAATAAGCTGGCATCCGGTAAGGAACTGGAGGATAAAATCGTAGCCCTTCTTTCCGATGTTGGCTTGCAGGTGGAGGATATGCGGCGTTATCCTCATGCATTCAGCGGAGGACAGCGACAGCGTATCTGCATAGCCAGAGCTTTATCTTTACGGCCTGACCTGATTATTGCAGACGAACCAGTATCAGCGCTCGATGTATCTGTTCAAGCTCAGATATTGAATCTATTATCGGAATTACGTGAGCAGATCCAACTCTCCTATTTGTTTATAGCCCATGATCTAAGTGTGGTCGAACATATCAGCGATCGTGTCGCCGTCATGTACCTTGGAAAAATTGTGGAGATGGGACCGACAAAACAGGTGTATCACTTCCCTGCTCATCCCTATACAGAAGCGTTAATATCTGCTGTGCCTGTGGCTGACCCCAGAATACAAAGAGACAGAAAAAGAATCGCCTTATCAGGCGACGTACCAGATCCATCCTCTCCACCCTCGGGGTGTCCTTTTCATCCTCGGTGTAAATACGCTGAAGATATTTGCAAAGATACGATGCCCGAATTAAAAAACAGAAAGAAGGAAGGACAGGTCGCCTGCCATTTCAGTGAGGAGCTCTCCCTATCAGGGGTTGAATACAATTGATCCATAATTGCTGATATCTACGGGCTCCAGCGAGCGATATGCGGTTCATAAATCATAAATCATAATTAGGATTTCCTTTCTATGATTATAAAGACGATCCGAACGCTTAGCTGTATCATATGGTTATCATCCTGTTCACAACCAGTCGTTGATATGGATGAGATATCAGATAATATAGGCCTTGAGGCGATGGAAGCGCCCGTGCTGGCAAAGGAAGTTGCCGAAGGCCGTCTACCGCCAGTCAATGAGCGTTTACCCGAAAAACCCCTCGTAGCCAAACATGAGTATGCAGGGTTTGAACAGGCGGGTGTATATGGCGGTACCTGGCATAATTTTCATAGCGGTACTGATCTGGGGGCATGGAAAATGATCGGTGCCTATGCCCCGCTCATTCGATGGAATTGGGCTTGCACAGACCTCGAGCCAGGCCTTGCGGAATCCTGGTCTTTTAACGAGGATGGAACAGAATTAACCCTGAAACTCAGGAGAGGTGTCCGATGGTCGGATGGGGAGCCATATACATCCGAGGCGTTTGCCTTCTGGTACGAATTATGTCTGGATGATCGACATCGGTATGCACCGCCCGTATGGAGTAGAGTAGATGGCGAACCGATGACTGTAGAAACACCTGATGCGTATACCATCGTGATGAAATTTCCAGGACCAAACTGGCTTGTGCCGTTATGGTTGGCCACAGGGTTCTGGTGGTGTGAAGAATACAACATCCCGAAACATTTTATGAGGCGATACCATCCGGATTACAGCCCGAACCATGATGATTTTGTTGCATTCGAGAAAAAGAATATATCCCATCGAAATGCCGACCGGCCATCACTCTGGCCCTGGCACATAACAAAAATTGAAAAGGGCGGATTTCGTATTCATCTTCAAAGAAATCCCTATTACTACGTCGTGGATGATCATGGAAGACAATTGCCATATATCGATAAAATTGTCACCAGTCTTGTAACCGAATCTCAGGTCAGGGTTTTAAAGGTTCTGGCGGGTGATGTGGATTGTCAATTCAGGGATATTGATTTGAGAGATTTGTCCTTATTCATGGAGGGGAGAGAGCAGGGGGATTATCACATAAAAATGTGGAAAAGCGCCGCTGGAGCGGAACCTGCCGTCAATCTCAACTGGTCTGACAATGATCCGGTCTTGAGAACTTTGATCCGAAATCAAAAATTCAGAAAGGCCCTTGCCCTGGGTATTGATCGTGAAAAATGTAATGCGATCGCCTATAGGGGATTACTGAAACCACAGGCAGCCACCGTCAGTGAAGAAGCCTGGCACTTCATCGACAAGGAAGGGGCTGCTCTCTTCCAACTCTGGAAAAATACAGATGCAGAATTCAACATAGAAAAAGGGAATCGTCTTTTAGATGAGATCGGTCTTTCCGGTAGAGATGATGACGGATATCGATTGCGTCCTGATGGTCAAAGGCTATCCATCGTCCTGGACACACCAGCCTCCGCGATTATCGTTCAAGAAAATGATATCGGACTGATTCTTGCCGAGGGATGGGAAGCCATGGGAATTGAGATAGTCATTTTTACGCCACCCGGCGCAGAACTGAAACTAAGAAGAGACCTGGGAGAGTTTACGATCCATCTCCACGGTGAGGCAGAGATGGATTTGTTCACCTATCCGGACTGGGTCTTCCCGACATCACCCAGGTATTGGCATCCTAAAGTAGGTAAATGGTATGAGTCTGGAGGAGAAAAAGGCGAAGAGCCGACGGGGGTTATGAAGGAACTGCTTGATATATATGATCAAATCAAACAGGAAAAAGATTTACAGAAGAGGCACAAACTGGTTCAAGAGGCTGTTAAATTGCATATTGATAAAGGGCCATTCCATCTCGGAACTGTCGGCAGAAAACCCATGCCGGTCATTATTAAGAACTATTTTCATAATGTCCCCGATGAAGGTATTCTTGGACCCTGGGCTATTGTTGCGCCTGGCATCAGCTTTCCTGAGCAATACTATATGGACGCTCGATAAATGATTTCGTATATCATAAGACGATGCCTGCTCGCCATTCCGACGCTGTTGATTATTTCCATCATTGGTTTTGTGATCATCCAGTTACCGGAGGGGGATTTTCTTGATCGAAAAATCCAGGAGTTGGAAGAGAAATATGGGGATAGTAGTTCGATCGCACGCATAGATGAACTCAGGGAAAGATATGGCCTTGATCGGCCGATGTGGGAACAATATACCACCTGGATTTCCGGGTTTGTGGTGGGGAACTTTGGCGAATCGTTTGAATATGAAACGGAAGTCAATGATTTGATCTGGGACCGCCTTGGATTCACCCTGCTGATTTCTATTGGTTCGCTTATTTTCACCTATTCGGTAGCCATCCCCTTAGGCATCTATTCCGCCTCCCATCAATATCAGTGGTCTGACCACACCTTAACCTTCTTCAGTTTTGTAGGTATGTCGATCCCCGGATTTTTATTAGCCTTGGCGCTCATGGTGTTCGTTTTTGAAGTATACAGAGTCCCCCTGTTCGGGTTGTTTTCAGCCGAATATGAAGGGATGCCCTGGTCCTTTAATAAATTCATTGATTTGTTAAAACACCTTTGGATCCCTGTGATTGTAGTCGGCCTGAATGGTACAGCCGGCTTAATGCGTATCATGCGCAGTAATTTACTGGATATCCTTGGACAGCCGTTTGTCCAGACGGCCAGAGCAAAAGGGTTGAAAGAGTCGGTCGTGGTGGTGAAACACGCGGTGCGGATCGCCATAAATCCGTTGATAACCATATTCGGTATGAGCCTCCCGAATATACTATCCGGTTCAACCATTGTGTCTATTGTACTTGGTTTACCTACGGTTGGTCCTCTGTTATTGCGCAGTTTACTCTCCGAAGATATTTATCTGGCAGGTACCCTCTTGATGATGTTCAGTCTCCTTCTGATCATCGGTAATATTCTGGCGGATATCGCCCTGGCCTGGGCAGATCCGAGAATTCGATATGAGTAATTACATTAAAACACACGCAATAAGCAAAGTTTCCGAATCTCTGACCGATAAGATAGAAGATGCGCGGGTTGATATCGGTCATTTAAGTTATAGGAAATTAATATGGCGGCGATTCCGAAAAAATCGGATGGGGATCATGGCCGGCGTTATTCTGATCGGATTTTATATCATCGCCCTGGGCGCTGATTTTTTTGCCCCCTATCATTTTAATGATATCAATGTTCTGGTCCGTCATGTACCGCCCCAGGCTTTACACTACACATGGGCTGATGGCCTACACGTCTATGGCTTGAAATCAACACAACATGTAGAAACTCTCGAATTGATATTTGAAACAGATGCCACTCAAATCTATCCTGTAATTTTTTTCTCTTACGATGCAAGGAATCAAGTTCGGTTAATGACATCAGAAGGGCCGATGTTTTTATTCGGGACGGATAGGATGGGCCGGGATTTACTTTCTCGAATTATATACGGCGCCCGCGTATCTCTAACAGTAGGCATAATAGGGGTATTCCTCAGCTTGATCCTCGGTTCGGTACTGGGTACGATGTCTGGATATTTCGGTGGGTGGACCGATCATTTAATACAAAGAGGAATAGAAATCCTGGCAGCATTTCCCCCCATTCCTCTATGGATGGCATTAGGGGCTGCTTTGCCACCCGGATGGTCCAGTATCCAGACCTATTTTGGTATTACCATCATTCTTTCTATTATCAGTTGGGGTGGACTAGCCCGAGAGGTCCGGGGTAAAGTTCTCGTATTCAGAGATCTGGATTATGCCGTCGCAGCCCAATCTGCCGGGGCGGGACATTGGTATATCATTACCCGCCATTTACTCCCCGGATGTTACAGTCATATTATTGTCGTTTCCACCCTCGCCATACCGGGGATGATTCTCGGAGAGACCGCCCTGAGTTTTCTTGGCCTGGGAATTCGGCCCCCCATGACCAGTTGGGGGGTATTGCTCGAAGAAGCGCAGCGTGTAACCGTTTTATTACACTATCCCTGGTTGTTGTTGCCGGCAATCCCTGTTTTAATTGTGGTCATCGCCTTTAATTTTTTAGGCGATGCTCTGCGTGATGCCGCCGACCCTTACTCTGGGTAACCTATAGTGCCAAAGAGAATTTCGTGGCTTCCCCTGAATGGAGTAGAATAAAATGAAATCTAATGGTAAAGTGGCAATGGTCACAGGTGCTGGATCAGGTATCGGGCAGCGGTGTGTATTTGCCCTCTTGCGGGAAGGCTATTCTGTGGTTCTGGCAGGTCGGCGTTCTGAGGCACTTGAATCGACGATCACGGAAGCAAATCCGGATCCTGGTCGCATTCTGACAGTCCCTACTGACGTAGGTAACCCCGATGAAGTGGCAAACTTGTTTTCACAGACAAAAAACACGTTTGGCCGACTCGATCTTTTGTTTAATAACGCTGGTACAGGCGCTCCGGCAGTATTGCTGGAAGATTTAACATATGAGCAATGGCAAACAGTCGTCGATGTAAATTTAACAGGATCATTTCTCTGCACGAAAGAAGCCTTCAAAATGATGAAGGACCAGAATCCAAGAGGTGGCCGTATCATCAACAATGGATCCGTATCCGCTCATGTTCCCCGGCCGAATTCCGCCCCGTATACGGCAACCAAACATGCCATCACCGGACTCACAAGATCGACTTCCCTGGATGGCAGAAAATATGATATCGCCTGTGGCCAGATTGATATCGGCAATGCCGCATCAGAAATGACCGAACGGATGAAAGAGGGCGTCCCGCAAGCCAACGGGACGGTGGTTGCTGAACCACGAATGGATATGGACCACGTCGCCGAGGCCCTACTATATATGGACAGCCTTCCGCTGGATGCCAATGTCCAATTTATCACCGTGATGGCGACCAACATGCCCTATATCGGTAGAGGTTAATCAGGTGGCCTGATGGATAGGCGTCAAAACACAAGGTCAGGCCTATGCGCCTGCCCGAAGCAATCAAGTTGATAGGTATTTTTAGATATTTACAGGAGGCCTCATGGATTCAAGCCTGATATCAAAAAGTCAAATAGAACAGTTTCAGGAAGAAGGCTATTTTATTTTAGAATCCGTTATACCGGAAATCACTTTAAACAGTTTACGGGAAACCTGTGATACACTGGTCGAAGAAATGGACGCCCAACTGGATAAGGAAGAAACAGAGACCCGAAATATCACCCACAGGCAGAAACGATATTTCATCTCGAATCAACATAAGACTACGCCACAATTGAGGAAGTATATATTCAGTGATTTGATGGCGGAAATTTGCAGGGCTACCCTTGGAAACTCGACCTATTTATTCTGGGAACAATTCGTCGTCAAAGGGCCGGAAGTGGGAATGAAGTTCGGTTGGCATCAGGACTCCGGCTACGTCGGCTATGATCACAAACCCTACCTGAGTTGCTGGGCGGCGATTGATGAGGTGTCCGAGGAAAACGGGACGGTATACATCCTTCCTTTTTCCAGAGCAGGCACGCGTAAGAGACAGGACCATATAGTAGAAGAGGGATCGAACGATAAAATCGGATACTTCGGAGAGGACCCCGGCATTCCCGTGGTCGCGCCCGCAGGCAGCATCGCCGTGTTTTCCAGTGTGTCTTTTCATCGCTCCAGTCCCAACACCTCAAAAGGGTGGCGCCGGATATATCTGACCCAATATTCTGCGATTCCGATATTAACAAAGGATGGCAGTCAACTATGGGGTAATGCCGAACCATTTTTAGTCGATGGAGACAGGGTTACTACAGAATAAAAGGACGATCCCTCATATCCTACTCAAGTTTGGACAATATAAACCATGAAAACTCGATTGTCATTCCCGCAGGCTTTAAGCGGGAATCTATGATTTCCTGCTATGTGGATATCCCGCTTAAAGCCTGCGGGAATGACAGCTTTTTTAAACGAATACCGCCTATGACACTCCCTCTAATTCCCCTGGCCGCCGCCGTTGTACCGTCTCTGTGGCTGCTCTGGTATTTCTACTCTCATAATGAATATTTTCTTCGTGCCCTGACGGCTGTTCCAGGTCATGCGATCGACGGGGTGCTTTTGGGGGTATTACATCGAGAAAGCACTCTATAGCCATTCCGGTAGGACGCTGTTTATGCTCCAAAGCCTGGTCGATTCCGGCCCTGCTCCACGTCATCGCCTCTATTTACTTGAATCGTGGGCAGCGGGGCCTCGGGATTTTGATATTTTACAAAATAGACCGGAAATTAGGATCCACGGCGGCCAGATTCCCAGGACGGATTAATTCGTACATGAAGACGCCCTGATAGTCGATATCCTTCAGGGCTTGGGAGACTCCGGTCCAGTCGATTTGGCCGAGGTCCGGCAGCAGGTGCTCATCCTGTTCTCCGTGGTTGTCCTGGATGTGGAGGGTGATAAGATGCGATCCGGCGATGCGCAAGGCATCCACCGGGTCCCCACACAGATTCCGATGTCCTGTGTCGATGCAGATGCCCACGTTCGTCGCCCGGATATCATCCATCAATGCAACCAGCCGTTCCGGATCGCGGGTATACCCGCTCCCGGTATTTTCAAGGGCCATGCGGACCCCCCTGGGTTCTGCATAGGCCGCGACGATACCCATGTTCTCAACAAACGCCACCCGTTTGTGGTCATGGGCATCCTCTCCGGGTTCCGGAACCCGGATATCATGGGTCACCAGAATTCCCCCGCCCAGCCGTTCCATGCCATCAACCGCAAGTTTATACGCTTTGATAGACTTCTCACGCTGCGCCGAATCCAACGCGGCCAGGTCGTATGCACGATCGAACTGTTCCAAATGAATATGCCAGGAATTCAGGTACAGACCCGCGGCCAGTATATCCTCTCTCAGGGCATCAAACATCATCGGATCATCGTAGACGAAGCCCGGATGATAATCGGTCAACTCCACCGACTCGATCCCCGTTTCACGGATATTTCTCAGCATGTCCCGATTCAACGGCTGGTCACGAAACATCAGTGTAGAAATACCTGACATCATAGTTCAAAATTCCTTTATGTCTTTAATTCATAAATTTACGGCTATGATCAATTAATAATATGAATAACCAAAAGCAACGAAAATCAAACCCATATCAACAAAGAATAATTGATGGCTCGACCCCTTCCTTGTGTTGCTGCGAATATCCATATCCATGTTGGTCAGCGAGAAAAGTTTTCCCCTTGCGACGAGTGTTCATCCGGCTATATTCTGTGTTCAAGCTGTCTTATCTCATTGAAAACCAGATCATCTTGCAGATTCATTTTATAAGTTTTCCCATGTATGGCAAATTTATTCATTGACTGAAGATAACAAGGTTTTCATTCACCATTCACTGTTCACCGATTGGAATAATCTGCCCAGGAGTCCCAATGGCAAAGATCACAGCTGTAAAATGTATCAGAACAAGAGTTAACGGTACCTGGGGTATTGTTAAAATACTTACCGACCAACCCGGGTTGTACGGTATTGGTTCAGCAAGTGATCACTATCATCAAGACGCTGTCATACAGGCCATCGAGACGATGATCGGTCCAAGGCTGATTGGGCGAGATGCTGATCGCATAGAAGATATCTGGCAATCGTTTTACACGAGTGGGTATTGGCGTAACGGCGCCATAACCAATACAGCACTCGGCGGCATCGATATGGCCTTATGGGATATCAAGGGTAAGGAAGCCGGTATGCCGGTCTATCAACTTCTCGGCGGCGCATGCCGCAGTGCTGTGCCCTGTTATGCACATGCAGGTGGGAGCACACCAGAGGCACTTGCAGAGGCAGTACAGGCCTATCTGGATGAAGGGTATCCGGTGGTCAGATGCCAGTTGGGTGGGTATGGCGGCGGTGGATTCCTACCATCAAATAAAACGAGTAGGCCGGAAAATGCCTGGCAGTCAGATAAAGTTTTCGATGACGAAGCCTACCTGGATGCGATTCCTGCTATGTTCGAATATCTTCGTTCCACGTTGGGTTTCGGACCGAAATTAACGCATGACGTCCATGAACATTTACGCCCTCAATCGGCGGTGGCCCTGTCAAAACGTCTGGAGCCCTATCGGTTGTTTTTCCTCGAAGATGTTTTGCCTCCCGAGCAGATCCAGTGGTATCGTCTCATCCGGGAACAGTGTACCACGCCGCAGGCCATGGGCGAACTATTTATAAATCCGCATGAATGGATGCCTTTAATAACAGAGCGTTTGATCGATTATATAAGAGTCAGAGTTTCTAAGGTGGGCGGTATATCCCCCTGCCGTAAAATTGCCGCTCTGTGTGAAACGTTCGGCATCAACACGGCATGGCAAGAAGGTGGAGACAACGATCCGGTCAATCAAATGGCGGCCGTACACCTCGACATGGCAAGCTGGAGTTTTGGTATTCAAGAAGAAAATCATTTCAGGCAGGACGAATACGACACCTTCCCCGGTCATGCTATCCTGAAAGGGGGACATATATACCCGAATGACAGCCCGGGTTTAGGTATTGATATTGATGAAGCACTGGCAGAGCAACTGTTGGTAGAACATGAGGTAAAAACCCCCCGCTACGCTGCCGAAGATCGAAGGGCCGACGGCTCCGTGGTCCGACCATAATAAAAGGGTTTTAAATCACCATTTCCCATCCACCATGCACCAATTGTTCTGATCTCACGGCTTCGTATCTGCATTCACCGTTGGTTCATCATTATTCAAAAAACGCTCGACCGTGTTATGGGTAGCAGGCTGCGTACGAAAGTCCGCTATCCAGGGTTCCCTGAAATAGACCTGTTTCTCTCTTGGTAATCCGGACAGCACTTCAGGGCTTACTTTCAACCTATGCCAGTGGGTCGCCAGGTGTGAATAGGCATGGAGTATCGCCACGCGAGGTTCCTCCCGATTCCACTTTGGACCGGCATGACAGACATTTTCAGTAAAGAATATTGCACTGCCGGGGGGACAAGCATAGCTCATTAAAAAATCACTTCTCTTCCCTGATTCAAGCGAAAGGTGGTCTTTGTGCATGGGAAAATTCGCTTTATGGCTGCCGACCAAAAAGTGAGTGCTCTGATCATCTCGCTCTATGTTCGTCAATTCGAATATGACCCGCACCATACCCGCATAAATCCGATCATTCTGAAATCGGTACCCAAAAATAGGATCAATCTGTACGGGACCGCCACCATGTAAAGAGCCGTGCTCTTCCCCTTTTTTACGCCAGATGCAACTACAATTCTCCAGTCGCATATCAGGGCTTATGATTTCCTGTATCACATCCACAACCCGAGGATGATCAATGAGGATGCTGGAAGGTCCTCCTGGCACATCCCGATGGGCAGGAGGCAAAGAATCCGGATCGTGTTTGATCCGATATATTTGATCTCTAATGGCCTCAACCTCATCGCCGGTTATTATCGCTGGTCGTACAAAAAATCCAGCCAGATCAAAACGAAACTTTTCTTCATCTGTCATAGCCATATTGCCTTCTCCTTCCCCTCGATTCAGTATTTTATTGACAGCACTGTATTATACAGATACTATCGTCCATTCCTATTATGCAATTTAACTTTCGAGAATCAATAAATAAAGCTGATGGTCGAGGTGATGGCCTGGAAGCCAGCGACCGGAAATACCAGACCGGTGTCTCTTTACCGGGTAAGAAACAAAAACTATGTCAATTAGACTTACCGATTCCCACTTCGACACACTTTTTAAAAAAGGCTATGTTATTATCCACAGGTTCTTGCCGGAAGCGCAGTGCACCGAGATGGCGGCGGCGGTGAGGCGCTTGCTGCCTCCATGGGATGAAATTAAAGATGATGCACAGGTCACCCGCAAAGATGCTTGCTATTTTCCTTATCCTGAACAGTGCCTGAACCATGCAATCATCAATGCAGAAGCCATTAACTTTGCCCGGCGTTGGCTTGAAACAGAACATATCCATTATCGACCGGGCTTAGCATTAGTTCGGTATCCGGGTTTCCAGGGTGGGCGGGATAAGGGCCACATTGATAACGGTAATAATTCGCTATTGCCGCCCACGGAATCGGATCACACCCACTCACAGCTTAATTTCTGGTTCTATCTTGAAGATGTTGCTGCCGATCAAGCACCGACCCTTTTTATCATTAATGGAGACCATTACGATCTGAGGAAAGCAGAAGCGATGGTGGCGCCCGCCGGGTCGGTCTGCATCTTTCACAACTACACTCAACACGCCGCAAGTGATTATACACGGGGTGAGGGGCAACGATATATCTGGAAGTTTGCATTTGGTCGGTCGGACCATTACTGGGAGGGGACGGCGCACTACACTCAAGTTGGTAGCAATTCCCATTTCCGAAAATTCATCGGAGCCCTCTCAGCCGTAGACCGTGAACTCTTTCGATTCCCACCTGCTGGCCACGCATACTATACCAGACAGACACTAGCGGCATTAGAAGAGCAATACCCCGGCTGGAATCTGCACAATGAGTATGCACCATTATCCCAATAGATAATCCCGGTGAGGGAAACCCGAATAAAGCCATTCACCTCATAAGGAAGCCCCTTCATACTGTAATCAACCCCATGCTACGGTCGATAAGGTGGGTTCGGGTAAAGTTGTTCTGTTGGTAGATGATCATTTATTCAGACTTATCTATACCGTCCCGTCCCGACAATTACTTGATGTTGTTCTTCTGGGTGCGAGAGGTGTTCGATGAATTGGAGTTTCAGAATTTAGAGTAAATACCCCATATACCATTTGGCGACCACCTGTTCTGCCGGTTTTCCGTTCGGTGTGAAGTCATCATTCTTCGGACCGCCACGGTCAAGTTGTGTCGGCCATTTCCACCAATAGATACCTTTTAACCATGGACGGTCGGATAGCGCAGAAAACATCGCTTCATACGCTCGAGATTGATGATCGAGACTGAGAACCCTCTCCTCTCTATAATCGTATGGTTTGATCCAGGTCCCTCTCGAACTTTTTAATACCATTTCTGTAATCAGCACGGGTTTATCATACCGCCATCTCTTCATAACTATTAGGATAAAAAAGGAACATAAGGAGATCTTGGGACGTGAAATACGATGAGTTCTAAATTGATGATTCAGCGAATAGAGATTTTATCGGGTCCAGAATATAAAAAGGCTTGTAAGGATCCATCAATAGATATTAATTCCAGATCCAATTACACCTTGTTATTATGTTTCAGGATCGGATCGGACCTTAGTAAAATGTAACTGGAGGATGTATGCGGTTTCTCGTTGTTGGATTAATGGTAATCATGTGCTCAGGATGTGGCACTATTATAAATGGAAGATGGCAAACGGTAAAGATTAATACCACCCCTTCCCAAGCCATGGTAAAAATGCCGGATATGATCGAAAACGTTCCCACCCCCACATCAGTCAAAATAGAGCGTGGTCAATCATATCTGGTGGAAATCACCAAACCGGGTTTCGAAGACAAATGGATTGTGTTACAAAAAAGAAAATATAGATCTATTATTTTAGCCGATGTTTTTTTGACGTTAGGTATTGGTATTTTTGTTGATTGGTATACTGGAAAGTGGAATGGCGTTTCCCCCTCCAAAATAGATGTGTTCCTTGATCCCATAAGTGATAATGAATCCACCAGAAGAATACCTTTGCAGCTTACGGATTCGGCCATCGAAAGCGAGGATCATACCATCAAACTTAAAATTTATAAAATCAATGATGCCGCGGATGATCAGGAAGCCTTCATTCAATCACTGATCAGATAGTTTCTGCCGTGCCATTTGTACCCATCTGAGATATTCCTTTTGAGCTGCTCTATTCACTAATCCTGCCATTGGAATTGTTACCGTGGTGATGCTTTACGTGGCGTCCGAAGGGCCTGACCATTCCGTCCATCCAGGTTCCTGCCCGATTCGATCAGGAATAAATAAGACGCCGCCTGCGATACGATGGAAAGCATCAGGATAGGCGAACTGTTATATACATATTAGAGATCTTAGGGACCGTGAATAATTGGTACTCGAATCTATTTGCGGGCCAAACTTATTGTAATTCCTGACGTTTGTATGCTTCGTAGGCCTTCAAAACCTCTTCGTTCGGCGGGTATACTTCATGAATGGGACGCTGACCTTCTTCAATGACTTTCCTTAAATAGGCTTCTCGATGTTCGGTATCTATTCCTTTCTCAGCTACCTGCTCTGCCAGAGAAGAAGGAATAACGATGGTTCCTTCATCATCACCAAGGATAATATCTCCTGGAATGACGGACACATCGCTCAACTTAATAATCGCATTATGATCCACACCGACCAAACGACGTTGGCAAACTGCAGCATGCACGCCTTTTGTAAAAATCGGTAAGCCCATCCGACGTAATTCTGTAAGATCACGAATAGCGCCATCCATCACAATCCCCGCACCGCCTTTCACGATAAATCGCGATACAATCACATCCCCTATAAATCCTGACTCGGTACATCCGCCTGCATCTACCATCAGAATATCTCCCGGTTGGGTATCTTCGACCACACGGTGGGTGAGCGAAAAGGGGAAATTCCCTTTCGCAATTTCTGTTAGGTCCGGCCTGATAGGCAGATACCGCATGGTTCTTGCTCGCCCTATCATCTTAACATCGGTGGTTATGGGCGGAATATTTGTAATATATTGGTCGGGATATCCCATACCCATCAGGATTCCGGACACGGTATCAATACAGAGTGTGGATAATTTGTCAAATATTCGCTTGTCGTCAGGATTTACAGAAGGCGCATGCACGATAGACTCCCTTAAGGAATGAAATTTTACAATTGATATAAAAAGGAATGACGCTTAAACAATCACAGAAGGAAATGAATAATGGATATGACACCTGGTCATTTGTTGTTTTCTAATTCCCGATAACCCGATATCTCTGAAATAATTCATGGCCTATCTGCCTGGTTTGAATAAGCTCTAATTTGACGAGTTGATCGGCTTTAAAACCGTTTCCGTCCGCCGGTGTAGGGGCCTCTCGGCCACCGATAATCACAGGGCAAAGAGTCATATATATTTCATCTACCAACCCCGCATCAAAAAAGGCCATATTGACCTCGCCTCCCCCCTCTACCAGAAGAGATTGAATATTTTTTTTAATTAAGATGCGACATAATTCATGAAAATCAACCTGGGCGCCGCCAGTTTGGATTATTTCAGCGAAAGGTCTGATCTCTTCTATCTTGTGTTGAGGGGCATGACCCGTTGTAACTATGATTCTTTCCATATGCTGTTGCTGGAAATACCGGCCCAAAAGGGGTAAATCCAAACTTCTGCTTAAGATAATGGAAATGGGATGAGGCGGTTTACCTCGTGCCTTGCGTTCATCTCTTCGCTTTTTACTTCGTATACGAAATGGAGGATCCTCTGAACGGATGGTGTTTGCACCGATGAGAACCGCATCTGAGTTTGACCGAATTTGGTCCATTAATCGCCAATCTTCACTACTGGAAAACCGCAATCGGCCCCGTTGGGACGTAGATATTTTTCCATCGACACTCATAGCAAAATTCAATACGATATAAGGTCGGTCTTTGGGCATTTTAAAAGTAAGAGGGAATATTGCTTAAAACAACAGGAACTTTTTGAGGAACAATGAGTTAGAGGTCCTTAAAACAAGCGTGTTCCCACTTCCACTATTTCCGGGAGTCCACTGCGACACGGTATATTTTGGTTTTCTGCGTATCTTGAAATGGTATGAAGTGGCATTGGTTCTTACCCCATGCGGTTCAAACATTTTGCTCTGCACATAATTTCTAACTTGACAGATTGACAAATCATTTATACTATGGCAAGCGAAATCCTAAAGAAATTAGAAGTAGACAGATGACTCATCGGACAACATCCTGAATGGGACGGGATTCTGCATTCGTACTCGATGTAGGATGGGTTTTAATATATTCCCTGTTAGCGCCGATCAGTATCATCCCTACCCCATCAATATCAATCAGATCTTGATCATCGAATGATCGCGTTTATAAAATCAAGGTGACACACTGACTTGGGATTGAGTCTTTACTCTGACCCTAGACTGCAACGGATATCCGTGTGTACTGCAAATGATGGGACGGTCTTCATAAAGGCTACAGCCCCCATCTACTAATAAGGGACAAATCCCATGTTGCCATTTCCAATCTGCATCATTCTGGATCAACGTTTTTAGTCCAGCAGGTAGTTTTATAAACGCTGCCTGTAGGCGATCGAATTCAACAGGAAATACAAAAAGCCGATTGTGACAACAGCTCGCGCATCCCTGTCTGCAATTTATTTGAGAAGGATGTCGTTTTTTTACGCTTTGTGCATGAACCTGATGGCACAGTCCCTCATAGAGCGTATGGTCCTCAAGCACAGGAAATTCCTTGGTATAGTGTTAATGTAATTACCAAACCAAGATATGATTATGAATAAAAAAAGTCAATGATGTGCTATTATACTTCATTACCCTGATTAATTCACAAAGTGTTGAAATGGGGTGTAACACTACCTGAAGGGTCCATTTCAGGGTCGTTTTAAAAGTTACATCCAGCTATTGGTAATTTTTTGATGTTGAAGGTGCAGATAAAGGGGTAAGCGCCCGCACATGAGGTAAAACCCTGCTGACTGGACGCAACTTGGCCTTTAGCGGCTCTGACTTTCT
>CAJXCW010000080.1 GCA_913051705.1 uncultured bacterium | reverse complement strand
TTTCTACAAATATCAATAAACGGAGGACATCATGTCTACCTACCCTAAAATCCATGGTGGACAGAGGCCGGAAGAGCCAGAAGACTCGCAACTTGCCCTGATACACAAAATACTTGAGCTGGATCCGCTTTACGATTTCGGGGTGTCGGTATCTTCCGTTCTGGATGTCAGGTCGCTTAGCGAAGAGGTGTTGACCCGACTGTCGGTGCTGCTTGATTTAAAAGCTGGATTCCTCTGTTTGAAAGGCGATGAAAGCGACGCCCTGCAGATTACCGCCTGTTCTGAAATCGATCTTGCCACGGTAACCCAGAATTTTATAAATCATCCGCTGGTTGCCGAGGTGATGACCTCTGGTGAGGGCGCCATAGAGCACGACCTCGATTGTTCTTCATATCAGCAGCTTCTTATCGTGCCGATAAAATCGAGGGAAAACACCCTGGGCATTGTTGGTGTCCTGGATAAAGAGGACGGCGTCTTTAATCAGGAGGACATGCGTCTGATCTCTGCGTTTGCCGACTGTGCCGGCTGTGCCCTGGCTAATGCCCGGCTGTATACCCATCTGCAGGATTCCAACCGGCAGTTGGAATCGGCAATGAACGAATTACAAAATACGCAGGATCAGATTATCCAGCAGGAACGGCTCCGGGCGCTCGGTCAGATGGCCAGCGGCATCGTACACGATGTCAACAATGCGCTATCGGCTATTTTAGGATACACCGAACTCTGGATTACGTTTCCCGACATGCTGGACAAGAAAGATAAAATTCTCTACGATTTGCAGACCATCAATCTGGCGGCCAAAGATGCCACCCATATTCTCCGGCGTCTCCGTGGGTTCTATCGACTGCGCGAAGAAGGCAATGTGATGGTCACAGTACAGTTGAATGAGGTGGTCAAGCAAGCAATCGATATAACCCATCCCAAATGGGGTACGCAGGCTTCTGAAAGAGGCTTTACCGTCGAGGTCGGAAGCGATTTAGAGGACATACCGACTATATCGGGAGACGAATCGGACTTACGAGAGATGTTTATCAATCTTATCTTCAATGCCGTAGACGCCATGACGGAGGCGGGAACCATTACATTACGAACACGTCATAGCGCATCGGGTCCGTCAACCGGTGCGGGTTGCGTGATGCTGGAAGTTTGTGATACCGGATCGGGTATGACCGAAGAGGTCCGCCAAAAATGCCTGGAACCGTTTTACTCAACCAAAGGCGAACAGGGTACAGGTATGGGGCTGGCGATGGTTTTCGGGATCATCCAGCGACATCAGGGGATTCTGAAGATCGACAGTACGCCAGGCGAAGGCACCACATTCCGCATCCAGTTTCCCATCCTTGATGCCGAGTCGGCTGTGGATGTCAAGTCGCAAGAACAGGGACTGCCGCATCCGTTACACATTCTGGTGGTAGAAGATGACGTCATCCAGCGTGAACTGTTGATTCGATATCTGAAAGAAGACGGTCATACCGCCGTACAGGCCGGAACAGGTCGGGAAGGTCTGGAAGCTTTTCATCAGGGCCAGTTCGATCTCATCATTACCGACACGATCATGCCGGAGATGAATGGCCTCCATCTGGCCAGAGCGATTCGGGAAATAGCGCCTCGAAAGCCGATCATTCTTGTCTCCGGAGATGACATGGGAGAAGATTTGTCAGAGGATGACGTTCCGGTCCATCTGATTACCCTGCAGAAGCCGTTAATCCTCCAGGTATTCAGGCGAGCGCTTAAACAGGCGATTGATACTGCGGGGTTATAAGGCTCCGCGATTAAATGAGTGCTTTCCGCTGGCCTGTTGCTGTCTGACTCCTGTGGTCGCCAAAACGTTTTATATCATGCGTCTGACCGGCGCGACGACGATATACGATACCGAAGTAGAGGCTGTTGAGGCGATGAAGTGAGACGCCGGGGCGTCTCGTACTTTGTGCTTGGTACTTTGTGCTTTGTTAAACCTCAAGACAGAATTTAACAAAGCACAAAGTACCAAGCACAGCCTGTCTAGCTGCTGACCAGCACCTTCTTGAGCGCGGACATAAAGGCCTCGTTTTCTTCCTTCAGGCCGGAGGTGACGCGCAGCCAGGTGTCCATCTCCCAGCGCTGTTTTGCATTACCGACGATGACGTTGTATTCTTCCAGCAGTTTTCGGCACACCTCGTCCGCATCCTTGCGCACATTGACCAGCATGAAACTGGATTCGCTCGGGACATATTCGAGGCCCATTTCCTTGAATTGCTGTGCAAAATATTCTTTACCGGCCCAGGTCACTTTACGAGCGCGGTCCTGATATTCGTAATCTTCAAGCGCGGCACTGGCGCCGTACATGGACAGGCTGCCGACCCGTCCGCCTTTGTTAATATTCAGTTTTTCAATCACCTCCGGCTGTGCCAGGCCATAACCGACACCCAGGCCCGCCATACCGTATATCTTTGAGAAGGTCCGGGCGACAATCACATTCGGGTGATCTTTAATCAGCGGTGCGGCGCCGATACGATCTGCCGGATTGCGGGAAAAGTCGATATACGCCTCATCGACGAAAACGATGATGTTGGACGGAATGCTTGCTACAAAGCTTTTTAACTCTTCCGAAGAGACAAGGACCCCCGTCGGATTGCCGGGTGATGTGATGACGACCATTTTGGTATTACTGTTGATTGCGGCCTTCATCGCCGGCAGGTCGTGACGAAAATCTTTGAGGACAGGCACCCAACGGGTCGTGGCGCCGAAGGATTCACCCATTTCAGGAATATTGCCGTAACCTGGCGTGGCTTCAATCAATTCACCCCCGTCACGCAGATAGGCGGAAGCGGCGGCAAACAGGATTTCCGACGAGCCACAGCCTAGTGCCACCCACATACCTTCAGGGGGACGGAATGAGTTGGTAAGTTCCAGCACCGGCAGGCCATGTAGTTCGGAGATTTTTTTATAAATGGTCAAATCCCGGCCGTATCGATTAAAAGCATACACCTGCTGCATCACGGCTTCCACCGCACGCGGGGACGGCCCGATGGGCATTTCATTTCCGCTTAATCTGACCAGACCGGGTGCTACGCCCCAGCCGCGGACCGGGCTGGCCTTGGGGCCCGCCACCATTTGCGCGACGGCTTCATAACCGCCCAGCGAAGCGGCGGCGCCGCCAGCCAACAGTCCTTTTAAAAAGCCCCGCCGGGAAAATCCGGCACGTTCTTCCACTAATTCTTTCTCAAGTTCTGCCATGATAACCTCCTCAGATCGATTTCGGACTTCGGATTGCGCATTGAAATCAGATTTGCCGAAAAGAAATGGTTCAATGCAGGAATGATCTATATACAACTTACGACTTGGAATTCTTTAATAGAAGATATGCCGGTCCGCCATCGTTTGTCAATGACAACCATTGTGTGAATGAGCATTAATTCTTCAGGCGGCGCACAGGTAATCCATGCCTTCGATGAGATCAAGCTTGTCGAGCGTCTCTCTGATCAGACGACGGGCGCCTCGGGATGAAACGGCGACGACCATAAGCGGATTTGGCAAGCGTCCCCAGGCTTCAGCCAGATCATCCGGACCGATGATAGGAATATTACGCAAGGTGCTGCCGATTTTTTTCGGTGATATATCGATGAACACATCGGGGGCTCGTCCTTCCCGAATCAGATGCTTGGATAGTCGGCGGCCTGTCTGTCCTGCCCCCCAGACGACCAGCGCATCGCGTCTCTTGAGTGGGCCTGCCACCAGATAGTGCGCTTTGGTCCGAAGGAAATTTTCTACCGAATAGCGGCTGTCCACACGGGTAGCCCGACGTTCATGTTCCCGCCAGTAAAACAAGACCTCGGGCACTTTTGCAAATCGCTTGCCGGCGGCATGATACCGAAGCCAGAGATCGTAATCTTCAGGCCACCCCCGTTCCTGATAGCCTCCCATCGCCAGGAGTTCCTCACGACGCATCATGGCCGACGGATGCGCAATCGGGCTTTCGATGAAGATCTCCCGCGTAATATCCTCGTGTTCGATTAAACTATTGAGCCATGTTTCATATATTTTCATGCCCTCTCCGACCGGCCCATCGGCGAAGGTCTCGACAAGACAACCGGCGACACTGATTTCAGGCTGTGCCTCCAGCAAGGTTACCTGTCTGTCCAGACGATCGGCGTGCATCAGATCATCAGCATCCATGCGGGCGATGAACTCGCCGCGACATGAGCCCAATCCCCGGTTCAGCGTATCGATCAGACCACGATGTGATTCAAATACAGGCATCAGACGATCGTCCTGCCTCTGCCATGATTTGAGGATGTCAGCGCTGTGATCTTCCGAGCCGTCATCCACGGCAACGATTTCGAAGTCTGTAAAACTCTGGGCAGCGATACTTTTCAACGCGCCCGGCAGCGTATCTGCAGCGTTGTAAACGGGTAACAGGATGGAGATGGAAGGACGGGAAGTGGGCATGTGGGCAGGTAGGCAAGTGGGCAGGTAGGCAAGTGGACAAAGGGCATCTTTTCTGCCCACCTGCCCACCTGCCCTATCCCTTCACTACGATGTTCAGCAGCTTGTTCGGAATGAAGATCTTCTTGATGATGTCCTTGTTATCCGTCCACTGCTGTACGCGCTCGCTCGCGAAGGCAGCGGCTTCGACATCCGGCTGGGCTGTGTCGGTCGGTAGCTCGATCCGATCACGCAACTTACCGTTGATCTGGATGACATATTCAACCGTCTCAAATACAATGAGTGATTCATCACAGATAGGCCAGGGCGCATCGCAAATCATACCCTCTCCACCTGTTTGGGTCCACAACTCCTGGGTAATGAACGGGGCAAACGGACCGGCTAATTGCAACAGCCGTTTGATCGCTTCATGGTGATGTGTCTCCTGGTTTTGCAAACCATTCAGCAGTTCCATCAAACGGGCGATGGCCGTGTTGTATTGCAGCGCCGCCAGATCGTTGGTCACCTCTTTTGTTTTGCCGTGCAGCAGGGCCAGCAAGGCGAGGTTAGTCGCCGGTTCATCACTGAAGGTCGTCTGCCTGGTATAGCGCCACATCCGATCATAGAATCGCCGGACGCCGGTGATACCCGCATCGCGAAAGTCTCCGCCCTCCTGATAGGGCCCAAGAAACATCAGATACGTACGAAACGTGTCCGCACCGTAATTATCCAGGTATTCATCCGGGTTGATCACGTTGCCTTTAGACTTGCTCATCTTGGACCCGTCTTTAATCAACAGGCCATGCGCTTTGAATATCTTGAACGGCTCCGAAAACGAGATCAAGCCCATATCGTGCAACGCCATAGTAATAAAGCGGGTGTACATCAGATGCAGGACGGCATGTTCGTTCCCGCCGATATACATGTCCACGGGTAGCCACTTTTCCGTCAGATCGGGATCAAACACCATATCATCCCTATCGGCGCTAGGATAACGGAAAAAATACCATGCCGAATCCAGAAAGTTATCATTGACGTCCGTCTCCCGCATCGCCGGTCCCCCGCACTCGGGGCATGTGGTATGAAGAAACGATTCGTCACGAGCCAGCGGGCTCTTCCCGGAACCGTCCGGCTTGAAGTCTTCGATGTAGGGCAACACGACAGGCAATTGATCCTCAGGTACCGGAACCACGCCGCATGCCTTACAATGGATCATCGGAATGGGCGGCCCCCAGTATCGTTGGCGGCTGATACACCAGTCACGCAACCGGAAATTGATCTGCCGCTCTCCGATGCCTTTCTCTTCCAACCAATCAATGACTTTGACCTTGGATTCTGTGCTGGACGTGCCGTTGAAAGGACCGCTGTTGACCATGATCCCCTCCCCGCTGTACGCCTCGGTCATTTCGGTGTCATCATCACCTGCGCTGATCACTCGGACAATAGGCAGGTCGAATTCGGTAGCAAACTCAAAATCCCGTGTGTCGTGTGCCGGCACGGCCATGATGGCGCCGGTGCCATAGGTCATCAGCACATAATCGGATACCCAGATAGGGATTTGCTTCTCATTAACCGGATTTATCGCATACGCGCCGGTAAACACGCCGGTTTTCTCTCGTGTGGCATCTTCCCGTTCGATGGCCGTCTTGCGCCCCGCTTCCAGAATGTAATCCTGCACCGCCTGCTGCCGGTCGGGCGTCGTGATGGCCTCCACCAGCGCATGTTCCGGCGCCAGAACCATATACGTGGCGCCCCACAGCGTATCCGGGCGCGTCGTAAAGACACGCAATTTTTCGGCGTAGGCTGCCAGCGGAAAATCGACTTCTGCCCCTTCGCTGCGACCTATCCAGCGACGCTGGGCGCTCTTGGTTTTTTCAGACCAGTCGATCCCGGCCAGATTATCCAGCAACTGCTGCGCGTAGGCCGTGATTTTGAAGAACCACTGTCGCATATTCCGTTGCTCAACGAGCGTCCCGCACCGCTCACAGGCCCCGTCTTCCGCCTGCTCGGCAGCCAGAACCGTATTGCATGACGGACACCAGGTGACCGGCGCCTCTTTCTGATACGCCAGGCCGGCTTTGTAGAGCTGGATAAAGATCCATTGCGTCCATTTGTAATACGCCGGATCGGTCGTTTCAACGGCGTGACTCCAGTCGTACATGTTTCCAGTACGCTTCAACTGATGGGTGAAATTACGTATATTATCGGGGATCAATCTGCCGGGATGCGTATTAATGCTGATCGCGAAATTTTCCGAATGGATACCGAACGCATCAAAACCCATCGGCTCAAAGACATCATATCCTTGCGCACGCATGAACCGGGCATGAAGATCACTGCCTACAAAAGCAAAAACATTGCCCACATGCAGCCCTTCAGCAGAGGGGTAGGGAAACATCATCAGATTGTAATACGGCTTTTCTGCGTGTTCTATATCCGGTTCAAACGTTTTCTCCGCTATCCAGCGTTCAGCCCACTTCTTTTCAATAGCTTGATGATCAAATTTTTCGGCGTTCATATCTTCCTCGGAAAAAATGCGGTGTCGGAAACATGATGAGGTCCATCTGGTCTCGGTCATTGATGCCGATGTATGGCACCTGTTACAATAGGCCGTGTAATTTAAGTATCTTCATCGGATAAGGCAAGGTTGTACTCTATAACTCTGTACTTTGTACTTTTTTTATAGATTCATACGCTATATGTTTAGATTACACTTTGTTAATAAACGAGTTGATCCGTAGCGAACACCGTCAGCGGTTCACAATTCACAATTCATAATTCCCCAAAGGATCCCATGCCTACTCCATACCAGCCCACCTGGGCATCACTCGACAGCAGGCCGATGCCTGCGTGGTTCAACGAAGCTAAGTTCGGTATTTTCATTCACTGGGGCGTGTATTCTGTGCCGGCCTGGCGGCCGCTGAGTGATACCCTGTATGCGTCATATGCGGAGTGGTACTATGCCACGGTGGTAGGCGATATGGAATTCGGTGGGGATGCGTTTCATAAGGCGCAGTTCGGTGAGGACTTCGAGTATCGGGATTTCGGGTCTATGTTCAAAGCCGAACTCTTCGATCCCGATTACTGGGCGGACCTGTTCCATCGCGCCGGCGCGAAATATGTGGTATTGACCAGCAAACATCATGATGGGTTCTGCCTGTGGCCTACCCAGAGTCCGTACAAGAAAAACTGGAACAGCCTCGATATCGGCCCCAAACGGGATCTGGTCGGTGATCTGACATCGGCCGTGCGTAATAAAGGACTGCGTATGGGGCTCTACTATTCCATTACCGAATGGGAGAGTATCCCGTCCCCGACCCGTTCGAAAACCGGGTATCTGGTTAATACAAAGATGGTTGAAAAGTACGGCATTCCGGAGGACAAATACGTCCATGAGCATCTGCCACTGCAACTGAAAGAACTCGTGATGAACTACCAGCCTTCGTTGATTTTTTCCGACGGCGGCGAGTGGGACTGGGACGAGCACTACTGGCATACGCAGAACCTGCTGGCCTGGCTGTATAATGAAGCACCCAATAAGGATGAGGTGGTGGTCAACGATAGGTGGTGCCATGGGATGACCGGCAGGCACGGGGATTATTTCTCCAGCGAATATCAGGATACCGATGCCGTCACGATAGCGTATCCCTGGGAAGAAAGCCGGGGCATCGGCGGGTCGTACGGCTTAAACCGCGCCGAAAACATTGATAACTACCGCACATCGCAAGAGCTGGTCCACGAACTCATCGACGTCGTCAGTCGAGGCGGTAACATGCTGCTCAACGTGGGCCCGACCGCAGACGGCCGCATCCCCCCGCTTCAGCAGCAGCGGCTGGTCGACATCGGCGACTGGCTCCGGGTGAACGGTGAGGCGATCTACGACTCAACCGTCTGGAAACACGCCGAAGTAAATAAGCAGGATAAGCTGCGCTTTACGACCGTAGGAAACAATCTGTATGTCCTCTGCCTCCAATGGCCGACGCAGGAGATAGTGCTTTCGGGTATCTCGGTCGGAGATCATCTTTCCGTATCCATGCTCGGGGTTAAGCAACCTGTACCGTCGAACGTGCAAGACGGTAAGCTGATCATCTCTCCGCCTGTGATTTCTCCGGCAGAGGCGCCCTGTGCGCATGCGTATGTATTTAAGGTCGAAGGTGGCGGGTAGCAGGGTGGAAGGATGGTGGGAAGCGTATAGCCCGGTGGCTTCAGCCCCGGGCGGTGTAACCCATTCGATCATAACGTACGTCATGCCCGGTTTCGATGGGTGATGGCGTTCTACTATCCACAGGATGTCACCGAGGATATGGGGCCCACCGGTATTTTGCCCGGCAGGCACTGCTACAATCACATCTCCGATTCTGATGCATCACGCACGACCGAAAAGGCCCAACTGTTGTACGGTCCGGCGGGCGCGGTTTCCATCGTCAATTTCGGCGTCTGGCACCGGGCGACGGCCAATGTCAGTCAGAAAATCTGCCCGTAGCCTATGCCCTGTCCGCCATTGGGCTTCCGGTGCATTGCCCTCTCAGGATGAAGACGAACGGGTACGGCAGGGGATAGTAGCCTTCGGTACAGGTTTTATTACCTCCGTCGTCACCTTCAGACCATGCCATCTCCCCCTTTGCACGGCGCATCCTTTCGGTCAGATTGACCTTCTTTTCACCGTAGGCGCTGTAATATGGCAACTGGACATTCCAGTTCGCCGGGGTCGCCATAACGGCATGGTGATCGCGATCGACATTGGCCTTGCCGCTTCCGGTGACGTATTTCAAGCAGAGGTAGACCGTTATATTCGTGACTTGCGTGATACCCATGATCCGGTGCCGGGCAAGGACCGAATAAGACTGCCGGACCATATTGAGGAAGAGCGTACGATCTTACACCGCCGCGTAGGGATCCATTTCGGCGAACAGGAACAGCGGGCTATGCAGGCGTTGCATGAGCACTATAGGGTAGCGTTGCCTTGGGACTGAAGGAATTGGTGAGTGGGTGTTTGCGCGCGGCACCCGATCATGATTTAAAACTTCGCCTTGTTTTCTTTGTTTCTACCATGGACCAGTAGGCCCACTTTAACATCGGCGCCATGGCCTAACCAATTTTCAATGCCATTAATCTGTTCTTCTACAGAGCCGGACACTTTCCATCCGAGGCCGATCCCTTTATGATCCACATCTATTCTTAATTTCACTTCAGCAGATGAAACCTCTTCCATCATGATCGTCTCCGGGTTTCCATGGATTTCTTTTGCCAGTACGACTACATGTTGGTGATTCACCATTTCTCGGACCGATTTTACATAGTTATCCGAATCTCGGTAAAGGACCAACCCTGCTTGCTCCCCATTATTTTCCGGCAAAAATGTAACCACCACGTCAACAGATAAGTCTTTCATAATGGCCGGAAAAAGAAACAAATTCTTACATGTATTTCCCTTCCCCCACATCGATCCACATGATGTTTCAATGATAAGTTCGTCATCATTAATTGAATAAAGGCCAGGGTCTTCATTTACTACATTACAATCTTTAAAGAGACCACTTTTAACCGGCATAATTTTTCCTCAGGTTCAAGCGCTGTTCTTCTTCTCCCAGTAGAAATAAAACGGAATGCCCACCGCGACGATGCCCAGGCCGATCAGCGTGTTGAAGATAAACTCGGCGTTGGTGAGTAACGAGACCAGATAGCCGGTGATCACGGCGAGGAAGAGCAGCGGCGTGACGGGATACCCCCAGGCTTTGTAGGGCCGTTCCGCATCCGGACGGGTGAAGCGCAGGACGATCACGGCGGCGATGGCCAGGATAGAGAAAGAGTAGGATGTAAACGCCCCATAGGAAATGATGTCCTCATATCTTGGCGTAAGGGCGAAAAGGGCGGATAGCACACCCTGGCACAGAATAGACACCGCAGGCGTCCGGAATTTCGGATGGACTTTGGTCAGGCTTTTGAAGAACAGACCGTCCTTGGCCATGGCGTAGAAAATACGCGGCGCCACCAGGATCTGTACATTCACCCCGCCGAAGGTAGAGCACATCACGCCGATAGAAATAAATAAAGCGCCCCACTCGCCGACCAGCACATTCATCACATCGGCGGCGATCCAGGAAGAGGTCTGCACCTGTTCGAACGGCAGGATTAAGATATAGACGAAGTTCGCCAGCATGTAGATACCCATAACGAACAGCATCCCGACAATAATCGATAGCGGCAGGTTTCGGCGCGGGTTACGCGTCTCCCCCGCTACATAGCTGGAGAAGGTCCAGCCTTCGTACGAAAACAGTCCCGTAATCATCGCAACGCCGAACGCCCCGAATGCAAATCCGCTCACAGGCGACCCGCCGCCGCTGCTCCCGCCCCAGAACGGCGAAAAATGATCCATCGAGCCTTTGCTCGCCATGACCAGTCCCAGAACGACCAACCCGCCTAACGCCCCTACTTTGATATAGGTGAACCAGTTGGTGACCCGTCCGGCCCAGTGTACCCCTGCGACATTGATAATCGTCAACAGAAGGACGCACGATGCGGCGATGATCGCTTTGGATATTTCGTCCATCACGATGCCCGTTCCGGGGGTGTCCGCCGTTACGATATTCACCACACTGGCCAGGTAGTTGGCGAATACATTGGCCACCGCGGCGATGGAAACCGGCCATACGAGCCAGAAGGCGGACCAGCCGTAAATGAACGTCACCCACCGCTTGCGGTACGCTTCCCGGAGATAGACATACTGGCCGCCGGTACGCGGCATCATGGCGCCTAACTCGGCGATGCACAAGCCGCCGCATAAAGCCAGCAGGCCGCACACGAACCAGACCACCAAGGTCATCCCCGGTGATCCGACGCTACTGGCGATGGAACTGGGCGCCTGGAAAATGCCGGAACCGATGGCGCCGCCTACAATAATGGTAGTGACTTCCAACGGGCCCAGACCGCGTGCGAGTTCATTTTCTTCCGTGTCCGTAGAATCCGTGCGGATTTCTTCGACTTGAGACATAATATGACTCCTGAATGTAACCACCCGAAATCGGAGGTTAACAGAGGTTCCTGAAACCGGATGGAAGTCCTTCAACGGGCGAACCCTATGCGCCTTACGCCTTAAATGCGCCCGTGCCCATACCCTGGATAAAGGGCCTGGTGGCATAAACGAACAACAGTAGAAGGGGAATGCTGGACAGAACGTAAGCGGAGAACATGGCGCTGTAGTTATCCGCGATGGGGCCTGTACTCATATTATACAGGCCGGATGCAATAACATGATACTGCTGATCACTGTTGACGATAAACGGCCACATAAAACCGTTCCACGTGGCCAGAATATTCATGATGGCGATGACCGAAAGACTCGGCAGCGAGAGAGGCAGAATCACATGCCGGTAGAGATGCAGGTGACCGGCACCGTCCATACGCGCGGCATCGAAAAGATCTTCTGACAGACCTCGAAAGAAACTGCGAAAAACGAAAATAGCAAACACCTGACCCGTGGCGATGTAAGGAAGAATCAGGACGGTGTATGAGTTACGCAGGTTCAGCGCGGTCACCAGTTGAACACTGGGCACCAGGGTAAGGATGCCGGGGATCATCATGACGCTGATGATAATATAAAATAGTATATTCGACCCTGGAAACCGATATCGCGCAAACACATACGCCGTTATTGAGCCCAGTAGCAACACCCCGAAACCGGAGGCCAGTGAGACGAACAGTGAGTTGACCATATACCCCCGCAACACCTCCCAGGCATAGATGTACCCATTCGTCATGATTTTCCATTGGGCGCTCATCGCCGCCTTATAGCCGTCCCGTCGCGTTTCAAAGGTAATCTCATCCCCCTCGGAAATACGAACCACGTATGCTATCTCCGACGTCCGTCCAGTCAGAGACAGCTTGGTAAAAGAGACCATATTTGTCAGTGCCTGAGGAAAACCAAACGGCGAACGAAAGATCTCATTATTCGACCGGACCGCATTGCTGATCACAAAATAAAACGGAACAAGCGTTAGCAACACGCCAAGGAGCAGTACACTATGTTGTATATAGGCTGAACGCTGCATCAGATTATCCAAGAAAACCACAGAGAAGGTATGGAAGGCACGGAAATGTTGAGTTTTTCAATCACCAAATCACCAAACTCCGAAGGGCTCGCATCGTGTCCAAAGGACACATACCATCACCAAATCACCATTTTTTATCCCTGCCCCTGTATCTCCTCCGCTGATTTAAAATACTTCATGTTAAACAGGGTAAACGCAAAGATGATCACGAACAAGAGAACCCCGATGCTGCTGGCATAACCCATTTTCTGGAAGCTGAAGGCATTTTCGTACATCCAGAGACCGGGAACGTAGGTTTCAAAGCCCGGCCCGCCCTGGGTCAGGATAAAAATCAGTTCGAAACCCTGGATACCGTTGATCAGGACCAGCATGAAGATCAGTTTGATTTGACTTAACACGAGTGGAATATCAATTAAGAGGAATTTCTTGAGCCCGACCGCCGAATCAAGTTTTGCCGCCTCATGCACACTCTCGGGGATATTGCTTAAGCCCGCATAATAAATTAAGACTTCAAAGCCGGTAATCCAGGGCAATCCGATACACGCCAGTGCGATGAGCGCCGTATTCGGGTCCGACAGCCAGCCACGGGTCAGCGTTTCATAGCCCATATTTTCAAGCACACTGTTGACCAGCCCCGTCTCACCGAGGATCAGCGAACCCCAGACAAGCTGAACGGCAACCACCGGTACCACGGTAGGGATCAGAAACGCAAGCCGATACAGATATCTATGGCGTTCGTTCGGCAGGGTGTGAATCAACTTGGCGACGATCAGCGGCGCCGTCAGCCGGATGACGATGGCAATCAGCGTCAGCAGCCCCATATTGACAAAGCTGATGACCGTGGTCGGATCTGCGGTCAGATAGTCGATATAATTTTGAAAACCGACCCAGGTCCGTTCGCCTCCCACTTCATACTCGAAAAAAGAGTTATAGAAGGCCATCAGTACCGGCAAAAACGAAAAGACCGCCAGCAGAAACAAGGTCGGCAGGACGAGCAAGTAGAGAGGAAAGCTGGAGCGTACGGTGGGATAGGTTTGCACTATTCCGGTATCCCTTTCATCTCTGCCCGAACGGGCGCCAGCTCCTGCCAGCGTTGTTCGAAGCCGTCGAAATTGAGCTTTTTTCGCTGGATGATCGTTTGAGCGGCGGCGGCCAGATTGTCGGTCTGCCAATCCATGAATTCTTCCAGTGAAAGACCGTCTTCCAGGAAGAGTAAAAGCATGCGATCATAGACCCGATTATACCGATTGTCGAACGTAAACATCCATTTGGTCGTGGTATAACGCCGCTCCAGTATGCGGGCGAACGGCTCCAGGCCTCGGGAAATCGGTACGCCAAGGATATTCGGGATGTGGACCGGATTCTCATTGACGACCGGGTCTGTGTACTCGGGCAGGGTAGCAAACTGTAGAAACTGCATGACGCGTTCCAGCTTTTTTGATGTCTTCGGATCGCCTGTATCGTTAAAAGCGGAATTGGTGACGGTGTACTGGACCGCCGCACCGCCGATGACGCACATCTCTACACCCGATGCATATAACGCCTTATCGCGTGGCATGGGAAGCTGACCGACTCGCCGCAGGTATTGATCAACCGTAAGATCCAGATCCGATGACGATAAAGGCGGATCAGGGTGCTGTTCCGAAGGGATGACCGTATTCAGATAATCCCGCACCGACATCTCCAGCCATTCTGCTGATGGTTCAATACGTGGCAGATAGCCCACCTCCCAATCGAAATCCATATTCGGGTCGTTAAGCAATCGATTCACGTGCCACGATCCGCCCCACATCATGATGCCACGCTGATTGATGAACTCTTTGTAGAGATCCGTTCCGCCCCGTCGCGCATCTCCGGCGAGGCTTTTGTTCCATGATCGCCGCCATTCTTTGAGCAGACGGTACAATTCCCAGTAGCGCGGGTCACGTTTGGTGAAGAACCCTTTCTGATTCAGAAAACAGATTTCATCCCAATCCAGATATCCTTCAAGATAGGGTTCCCGTTTAGGGTCCTGTTTCAGGTCGATACCCGGTAAAATATTGTAGTAGAGTTGATCGAAGAGCAGGTCCGTTCCCCAGTCCGCGATGGAACCGGCGTTCGTGAGCATTGGAACGATTGACGTACGCTGTGCCAGGGTATGGAAGGTATGCCATTCCATGATCGTTTCCGGGTACTTGATGCCCCGGCGATTGAATGCGGTAAGTGTCTCTGGACTTTCAGACAGGCGGGCAGCCTCGACCACCTCTTCCTGTGTTTTCGGAAAGGGTAGATTTAATTCAGCCATCAGTTGGGCGAATGGATTCGTGTCGATGCGGTCCAGCGTCGTCATCATCTCGTCCCAGGTCTTCGGAAAACCGACGCCGAGGAGATCCAGTGTTGTTTTATTATAGAGAATGCCGGTCTCGACCATATTATAGGTCAGGTTATACATTTTACCGTCCGGTGCTGCTTTGCCCCGGCTGATGGCCTGGTAGATGAACTGATCCCACCATTGCTCGGCCCCGGGTTCGCCTTCTTCTACAAAGGGGTTAGGTGCTTCCAGATATCCGTCCAACGGCAGGTACCACCCTTTATGCACATCCTGCCAGACCGTCTCCACATTAGCGGACAGGATATCAGGCGCTGTGCCACCTGCCAGTTGCGTCACAATCCACTCCCGGCCGGCCGAGGCCTGACGAAATCGAACAGCCGTATCGGGAAATCGCGCTTCAAACGCCTCCACCACGTCGAGAAAACCACGCAATTTCTCCGTTGCCGTGGGCGGTATCAGCCCCGGCATATAATCATTCCCCGGATAAAATTCAAAGACGATCTCAGCCTGTGCAGGGACAGGTCTATTGAGCACTCGCTCAAGGCTATTGTCGTCCACATTTTCCACCTGTGGTGGCCAGAGTGCATAGACGGCGCCTGATAAGAGGATCAACCGAAAGGCATAGATAAAAAAGTGCATAAAAATCAGTAAAAGTGTAAAAGCGTACAAAGCACGAAGCCCGCGCTGAGATGATCGGGCGCAATCGATGACCATTTGAAAAGGATTATCTAAAAAGCAAACATTCCTTCCCTAATGTCAACATGTAATCCTCTGCATCGAAAAACATAGATTCAACAGCCGACCTATTGTATCTTGAAACCATATACCACAACCCGACGTCCAACAGGCGTCTATCGCAACATCCCGATGGGGCCTGCCTTCATGTCTCACTCTACCGACATACTCATCATCGGCGCCGGCGTAACGGGTTTGGCTGCGGCCTATAACCTGCGTCATACGGATCTGGATATGACGATTCTGGAGGCGCGTGACCGCATCGGCGGGCGCACCTTGTCCATACGTACAAAAGACGGGGCTGTGTATTCAGGCGAGCAGACAGCAAGGAAGATACTGACTGATGCGGGGAATCATGGCGGGCAATAGGTGATTGAGTGATGGCATATGTCCTTTGGACACATGCGGGCCCTTCGGGGTTGAAAAGACAAGAAACCGCCAGGTTTTGCCAAGCATTTATTGACAAAAATGGTGAATTGGTTACTATATTATAATAGTATCTTAAACCTCTGTGCAACGCGTTGAATCCTCGGTACAATATGCCGATATCTTGTATCCCTTTCCGTGAGGCATTCATGAAGCGGATTATCCTATCTGCTATCCTGCTGGTCTTATGCATCATCCCAACCGTCTATGCTCAGATGGACGGAAATAGGGCGGTTGGCAACAAGAATGAGTTTTCAATTGCCCGGATCAAGTGGGGCGGCGGCGGCGGCTGGTTTTACAATCCCAGTTGGTCCCATGACTATCCGGTGGCGGAACGGAACCTGATGACTCAGATTCGTAGAGTCACTTCCATCGACATAACGGAAGAAGTGGAAGTGGTGGAATTGGACCAACCGGAGTTATTCAATCATCCGTTTGCGTATATGTGTGAGGTACAGGACTGTACGCTGTCCGACGAAGAAGCAAAGGGTATGAGAGAGTATTTACTGCGCGGCGGTTTTATCATGATTGACGACTCCTGGTCGTCTTACGGTCTGGCGCATTTTACCAACGAGCTCAAGAAAGTCTTTCCTGGTCGTTCCATCGAACGGGTCACGACCGACCATCCGATCTTCAATGCGTTTTATGATATCGAACGTATTCCCGCTATCCGCGGCAGGCGGCGAGGTGGGACAGAACCCATCTGCTATGGCCTTACAGACGACAACGGTCGTCTGATGATGCTCATCAACTGGGGAAACGACATCGGCGACGGTTGGGAATGGGCGGTGCAAGACCGATATACCGGGCTTCTTGCTTATAAGCTGGGTATTAATTATGTGTTGTATGCGATGAGCCACTGAATGGTGCTTTGTACATTGTTAAATCGTGTTATACTGGTTCTTTACTCCTAAACCCATTTCCGTTTTTCAACCAGGTACCAGGTACAAAGCACAAAGTACTGATGATCCATTTCATCTCCCCCCACCTCGAAATTCAACGCGAACCCTTTGCGCAGCCTTTTGCCTTCAAAGGATCTGCTTTTCACGAAAAATGGAATATGGTCGTACGCCTAAGAGATGAGGCGGACCATGAGGTGATCGGTATCGGCGGACTGGCCGTGCTCTGGTCGGATGCTGCTGTGTTTGAAGCGCATACCGAAGTGGGCAGCAATCTGTTGCAGGCGGCGCTCCTGGAATACGCGTTGCAGATTGTCAAAGGTCGGTCCTTTGCAGATCCTATCGAGATGCACCGGGCGATTTTTCCTGAGGTGCATGACTACGGCAGGCATATCACCCGCCGTGCGGATCTGAAACCGACTTTTACCCGTATTGCCCTTGTAGCCCTCGACAATGCGGCCTGGTTGCTCCAGGCCCGCAGGCATAGTTTCACCACCTTCGATGCGATGTTGCCCGATCCATTCCGCTCTTATCTCTCTAGCCGACAGACCCATGTTTCCCTGACGCCCGCCGTAGGTTATAACCTGTCCGATGAGACGCTCCATCATCTGCTTCGAGAAGGCACGGCGGTGTTAAAGATTAAGATCGGTCAGCCCGGCGCTGAGGCGGATATGGTCGCTGCGGATATACGAAGAGTATCGGCCATCCATGAGATGGCGCGTGGATATGAAACCGGTCTCACAGAAACAGGCCAGGTGGTATACTACCTCGACGCCAATGGTCGTTATGGTGAGAAAGACAGTATGGCCAGGTTGCTGGATTATGCAGACCGGCAGGGTTTTCTGGACCGTATCATCCTGATTGAAGAACCGTTTCAACATCCTGAAGATATCGATGTACATGGTCTACCCGCCCGGTTTGCAGGTGACGAGAGCATTCATGCTGTCGAGGATATATCTACCAGGATGCAGCAGGGCTACCAGGCCTTTGCCATCAAGCCAGCGGGAAAAACATTGTCCTTGTCTTTACAAATGATCGAAACGGCGGCTGAGGCCGGCGCCATTTGCTTTGTGGCGGATAACGCCTGTGTACCGGTCCTGGTGGAATGGAATAAAAATATTGCGGCGCGCTTGCCCGTATTTCCAGGTATTAAAGGCGGGATTCTGGAATCGAATGGTCCTGAAAATTACGGTCCTGCATGGAAACGGATGCTCGCGGAATATCCAAACCCAAACGCCTCCTGGCTGACTCCGGACCGAGGCACGTTTATTTTAGATGAGGCGTATTACCAGGAAAGCGGCGGTATATTCCACACGCCAACGGCGTATTCGGACTTATTTAAACTATAAGCAGATCAAAGCAGTATATTACGGTTCTATGCTAACTGTTCCATGATATCCTTGATACGTTTTTCATCGTTCTCGGCATTCAGACGTTGGAACAGGTCGAACGCCTGCTCATAGCGGGCTCTGGCCTCATCGACCTCCCCTTTCATCTCATAAAATTGCCCCCGGACTTCCAGCGTTTCGGCCTCACCGAGCGGCGACTTGTACTTCTGTTGCAGGCTCAAGCTTTCGGTCAGATAATCCCTGTCCTGTCCCCGGGCGGAACGGATGGACGCAGCCTGTCTGTAAGTCCGATAGGCATCGGCCTGTCCGAGTGGGTCCTCGATCCGTACAAAAAGACGCATGGCACGACGGCTGTATAGCATGGCCATCGATGCATCAGATATCAGGATCTGCGTCTCTGCACGCCGGAGGTAGATCATTCCGATTTGGGACAGATCATCATGCGCGCGCGCCAGAACCAGGCTCTTCTCGTAGTTTATGCCCGAGGACCGCCAGGCCCCGGATTTCCGGTAGCTGGTGCCCAGAATAAGATGGGTATGCCCGGCACGCCGGTCGTCTCCCATAGCCTCGAATGTGTCCAGGCTGACCGTAAAGTGTGCAATGGCCTGCTCAGCCTGTCCCCGGACCTGATACACAACTCCCAGCGAAAGATAGATCTTCGCTGCCTTCCTCAGCCACTTTCTGAGCCGCCTCATAATGGCTCTGCGCTTCCTGCCATCGTCCGAGCCGATAGAGCGTATCACCCACATTAAGATGCATGCGGAGCCGATCGAACTGGGCTTCCAGTACTTCGCCGGCCTGCTCAAAGGCTTCCAGCACCTGATCGAACTGGGCTCCGAAGTACCAGGGCACCTCTTCCGGAGCATCCACCTCATCGATGAGCCGTTCCTGTAGCAGCAGTACCAGGGTATCCTGCAGAAGAGCCTGCGTCTGATCGTCGACCTGCGTCCCGGCCGAGATACGTTGCTCAAGGTCCTTTAAGGCTTCTATGGCTTGATTAAGGTGTTGTGGGCTCATAATCACCCTGTACTGTGTCAATTAACCGGCGGTGCGCCGCCTATCTTTTGACTCAACCGGTCGATGGCCTCCTGAATCCGGCGGACATGCATCCCTTCGGCGCTGATTTTCGTGGCTGTGGCCAGGGCATAGTGATACAGGGCGCCGGCATCAGTCAGCCGCTCCAACGTGACCTCCCAGTCGCCCAGAAGGTAGTATACATCGCTGATATCCACACACAGCCTGGCCTGCTCGATCGGCAAGTCGTGATAGGCATCGGCTTGTGAGACCGCATCGAAGACGTATTCCAGATAATAGGCCGCCGCCTGACTGATGGGCATAAGCTCGACCGGGGTTTCCTTGAACCCCTATTTCGACAACAAAAGGGCTGTACGCTCGAAAGCCTTTTTGATGGGCTTCGGTGTACAG
>CAJXCW010000079.1 GCA_913051705.1 uncultured bacterium | reverse complement strand
AGGGCATCGGGGGTATGCGCGAAATCAACCAGGACGGTAAAAGGCTGTCCGCAATCTATGCGCTCCAATCGGCCGGGTACCCGCACGTTTTTCAGGCCTTGTAATATAGCATCTACAGGGATATTCAACGAAAGGGCAACTCCCATCGCTGCCAGCGCGTTTGATGCGTTATACCGGCCTGGTAATGGAATAGAAACAGGAAACGTTGATCCGATATACGCCTCTACATTAAACACGGTCCTGTCAGAAAAACATTGGACGGGCCCGACCCTGCTTATATCCGCCGAAGAGTTAAGGGCATAGGTCAACACTTTTGCTGCGGATACATCCAGAAAGTAGCCATACGAGGGATCATCCTTATTAATGACGGCACACCCTGAATCATCAAGGTGAGAAGAAAACAGCTTCATCTTGGCCTCTCTATACCCCTCGATGGTTTTATGATCATCCAGATGATCCCTTGTTAAATTAGTAAATACAGCCAGGTCGAATTTCACAGAAGCGAGCCGATCCGATACCAATCCATGCGAGGAAACTTCCATCACTGCATATTCAGCATTTTCTCCTACGAAAGTGCGTAAAGCCTCATGTAATTGCATGGGATAGGGGGTCGTATGTGATTTCGCCCCTGCGACAGGGCGATCCATATACCGGGAGCCGGTTGTACCGATGATCCCGGAGCGCATTCCCGCGGCCCTGAGAATAGCATCAATCATAAAAGTCACGGTGGTTTTTCCGTTCGTGCCGGTAACCCCAATCATTTTGAGTTGAGAAGCAGGGAAATCAAAAAACTTTGCTGCAACGAGGCTAAAAGCGATATGGGTATCAGGGACTTCTATTGTTGTGATCGGAAGATTCCTCTGGGTCTCTTCCGAAATAACGGCAACAGCGCCCTGATCGATCGCAGCATCTATATATTGGTGGCCGTCATGCCCTGTCGGCTCGCGAATGGCTACAAAAACATCACCCGGCTTAACACGCCGAGAATCATGGACAATCGATCGGATGGTGTGCTCTGTCGAACCGAAGACAGATTTCACGGGTAATACGTCCAGTAATCGATTCAGGTGCATTGTAGGCCTCTCCGTAACTTGAGGAGGCGCATCAGGTTATTCCATCGAGTAATCATTACGCTCGGTCATGGTATCAAGAGGTCGGCATTCAATCAGACAAAAGTCTCCGATCAGTGCAGGGCGACCTGCCGCAGGAATCTGGCGGACGACATATCCGCTTCCTACAACAGTAGCTTTGATACCAGCGTTAGCCAGTTTTTGAATTGCTTTGCGCAAACTCATGCCGACAACAGTTGGTATACTGAGGCCGGTGCCTTCCTTTCTCTGAACAGGCTCACCGCTTATCTCCAGGTTACGTAGCGGGAGCACACCGCCCTCAATCTTCGGTGGGGATTCGAGGATTGAGGGGACCTCGTCATCTATCTTTTGTTTTTGTTGATCCCGTAATGTGGCTAAATACAGCGGGCGTCCGTCATCAGAATTTGGAGGCATCTTAATAGGACGGCCAGGTAAATGGATCATCCGTTGAACCATTTTACGGAAAGCGGGAGCAGCGACCGATCCACCGTAAAAACCACCTTCTGTGGGTTCATCAATCATAATGAGCGCCACGATTTCCGGATTCCGAGCAGGAAACATTCCGACAAATGAAGAACGGTAATCCTTGGTATATCCCGGCGCGCCTTCACGAGCTTTCCATGCGGTACCGGTCTTACCAGCTACATTATATCCTGGAACAGCCGCAGCCCTGCCTGTCCCATGATCTACAACGCCTGTAAATACCTGACGCAACAAAGCCGCGGTTCGCTCTGATATAACTTTTCGGACCACGTTGAGTGATGTATGCTGAACGGTCCCATCGGCATGGATCAGAGTTTTGATGATTTGCGGGGCCATGAGCAGTCCACCATTGGCGACGGCGCAATAGGCACTGACTAATTGTAATCCGGTAACAGATACTCCATAACCGATGGCCATGGTCGGAAGCGTTGTAACAGACCAATCTACCGGCTTATGTAATATGCCCCGCGCCTCTCCTGGTAATTCGATACCTGTTTTAATGCCAAAACCGAACTTGCGGGTATATTCAAATAAAGAGATTTCACCCAATTTCTGGGCCATTTTAATGGTGCCTACATTACTTGAATGTACAATGACATCCTGGACGGTTAACGCTTCAAACACCTCGTTATCCGTAATCGTCTGTGTTCCCACTGTGATTGTACCATTATTTGTTACAATCATATCATCCAGATCATATGTATCCGTTTCAAGCACGGCAGCAGCGGTAACCAGTTTAAAGGTTGATCCAGGCTCATAGATGTCTACCAGTGGACGCATCTTCTGAGTCTCGTAGGAGTAATAGCTGGGGGTATTGGGATCAAAATCAGGCGCACTGGCCATGGCCAATATTTCCCCGGTCATCGGCTCCATAACAATAATCATGCCCCCAAGCGCTTTATGGCGCCGGACCGTGTCTTCGAGGACCTCTTCAGCGATCGCCTGATAGGCCATATCGATGGTAAGCATGACATCCGTACCATGTAATGCCGGCCTGTAGTCTGATCCAACGCGGGAGTATGCGCGTCCGGTGGCGTCTATTTGCATGGCCGCGTACCCCTCAACACCCTTTAAAAGCTGATTGTGTTTCATCTCAAGTCCAGCCCGACCAATACCATCTACGCTAAACCCCAGAATCTGACCGGCAATAGAGCGATGTGGGTAGACGCGTCGCGTCTCTTTTTCTATTTGAATATGAGATTTAAATTGCTCATAGAGGGGTAAGGATTGTATTCTTTTGCTTATGTCCTCATTCACCTCTCTGGCGATATAGGTAAAACCTGCAGTATCGAGCAAGCGATCCATCAGCAGATCCGGATCCTGATCCGTAATCTGCGCCACCTGTACTACGAACCGGCCTAATTGTTCTTCTGTAATAGACATACCCAAGCGATTGATACCGAAAGATTCAAATTCAACATTTAGCGCCAGGGGTTCCAGATTTCGATCAAAGATTCTTCCCCGATTAGGGATCAGGGTCATTATCCTTCGCTGCTGATCATAGGCCCGGTCCAGATATATATCACGGTCATAAACTTGAACGAAGCCCAATCGAAGCCCCAGGCCACCCCATAAGACGAAGCCGATTACAGAAATAAAGGACAGACGATGATTTGTTATCCTGGAGACCATGGCATAAAACCTCAAGATGGAAACATTAATCACTTTTATTCAGATGCGAAATTGAAATGGAAACCAGCGATAAAGCAGCGGTGGTCGACTCACCTGTTTCAGGGCCATCACCCACCGGAACATAAGCCACAGCATCGTTCTGAGGTGCGGTCGTCATAGCTACTACCTGGCCGACCGCAGGATAACTCAATGCAAACATATCCATCGCTTTCGCTTTTACTGCCACTTGATCTGATAAGCGGGAGACTTGTACAGACAATATTGAATTTTCTTTTATCAACAGGACTCTACGTTGCTCAAATTGTAATATATCCCGCTTCAAATCTCGTGTTTGTACCTGCTGCCAGACATATAACAAGCCCAACATGACAACAAGCCCGACAAGGCCTACCCATTTTACCAATTGCTCTAAGCCCGTCCGATCTCCTTGGATTTTACGCATTGATTTCATCGCTTCTCTCCGTCGATTAGATGTTCAGGCGACCTTCAGGGTCGAACCGGGTAGTTTTTCTACCATTCGAAGTTTCGCACTTCGGGCTCTTGGGTTGCCAAGGATTTCGGGCTCAATCGGCCGTATCGGGCGTTTGGTTAATATGGTAACATACGCCTCTTTTTGACACACACATTGCGGTAAACCAGGTGGACAGGTACAATTTGTCGCCCACTCTCGAAATGTATGCTTAATCATGCGGTCTTCCAGGGAATGATAGGCGATGATCCCCAACCGACCTTCTGGTTTTAACAGGGGTAAAATTGATCCCAGCGTGCTCTTTAATCGCTCTAATTCATTATTAACGGCTATACGCAACGCCTGAAAAACCCGGGCACACGTTTTTATGACCGGCCTATGGCGTACGACCTCTTTGATAATTTTGACAAGATTCGTCGTCGTTTGAAGCGTCGCCTTTTGTCTCGACTTGATTATCGCTTTTGCCAGAGGACGGGCCAGTCGTTCTTCACCATAATCATATAAAATATGTTTAAGCTCTTCCTCAGTTGCTCGATTGATAATGTCGGATGCTGACCGAGTTTCGGTTTGATTCATCCGCATATCCAAGGGGCCGTCAGCCATAAAACTGAACCCACGCTCCGGTGTATCTATTTGATAGGAAGAAAGTCCTAAATCCAGGAACACCCCGTCAACCATACCTATATTCAGTCCAGCCAGAAGTTCTTCAATATTCATAAAGTCGTGATGCATTATGGAAATGTGCCCGCTCTGATCTTTAAACCGTTCTTTTGAAGCGGCAACGGCATCCACGTCTTTATCAAACCCTATCACCTGCCCTGACGGATCGAGGCGACTTAAAAAAGCTGCCGAATGCCCGCCCCCACCCAACGTGCCGTCCACGTATAGACCTGATGGGTTCCATACAAGCATCTCAGCCGCTGGTCCGACAAGAACAGGTATATGTTGAAAGGTGTTTTTCAGCATTTGTATTTGATAAGTTTATGTCTAAAAAAAGATACTTCTCTAAGCTCTTGATCTTTTAAAACGTTCTACTCAGGGTCCTGCGATGTTACATTAAGATGGTTTCTGCAATGGATTCGTAGGATTGGCCCGACTCATTCATCAACTGATCATATTCTGAAGGGTTCCAGAGTTCAAAATGATCGAGTGTACCGACAAAAAATACATCCGATTCAATACCTGCAAGTTCGAGTAATCCCCTGGGGATGGCGATACGCCCCTGTTTATCAAGGGTGACCGATATCGCTGTGGCCGTGAGCATTCTTACAAATACCCGTGTATTTTGTTGCGTCACAGGCAGGGCCCTCAAGCGTTCGTCAATCCGTTGCCATTCATCGATTGGATATGCAAACAAGCAACCGTCCAATCCTCTTGTTATGATCAAGGCTTCGTCCGCATCCTCGTCGATATATTTACGGAATTTAGTAGGGATGCTGACCCGCCCTTTGTGATCAACCGAATATGTGTATGATCCCATGAAGTTGGCCATACGTATGTCCTTACGCCCAATCCCGTTAAACCAACAGGCTTATGGTGACTATTCAGATATTAATATGAAAGTAATTGATAATCACAGTGTTCCATCTCCCACTCATCCCCACCTTTCCCCACAATATTACACACCAACCCTCTGTTTGTCAATAGATAAAAAGGAGTTACGGCGTTTTTCTTTACCAATGATTGAAAGGAACCACAATATATTGTGTCGTTGGTAGGCCGTGAGAGCCCGATTTTCTATGTAAGTCAGGCTACAACTATATTGTTTATATTAGTTATAAATATCAGAGTCCGAATTCTGGATATGGACGAATGATTATGAAATAATCAAGATCGAATACGGAAGTAATTGGAGGACAAAAAGGTGGGGGTAAAAGTTAAAGGATTTGTTAAGAAGGGATAACGACATTCTCATTTAGAGGGTATTCACCGATCTGGATTATGTAATACCTGTTCGCATATCGCACCTTTTTGGAAAATAAACCCGAATACTCAATAAACACATATCTTCATGCTTGACTGCTGAGTTCTTTCGATCTACGCGTGGCTGTTTCGACTGCGCTGATCAACATACTTCTGAGTCCACTCGTTTCCAAATCATGTACAGCTGCTATCGTGGTACCGCCTGGCGTGAGCACCTGATCCCTCAAAACGGCGGGATGGATCCCGGTTTCCTGTATTAATCTGGCTGCTCCCAATACAGTTTGTGCGGCCAGGTCCAGGGCAATTTCTCGTGGTAATCCCATTTTAACCCCACCATCAGATAAGGCTTCAATGACCATATAAATATAGGCAGGGCCACTTCCGCTAAGGCCTGTGACGGCATCCAGAAGGTCTTCCCTTACGAAAACCACACGTCCAACTGCCCGAAATATCTGGGCTGTAATTTCCAAATGATGATCATCACCATGATCGCCTACAGAAATGGCCGCAGCGCCTTCATCAACCAGGGAAGCGATATTAGGCATGACCCGTACTACTGGGTTCACAGAATCGATCTGAGCGCTGATATAAGAGGTCGTCACACCGGCAGCGATCGTTATGATAAGCTGGTTAGGGTTTAAATATCCTTTTATCTCCGTGAGGACACGACCGATGGCCTGAGGTTTTAAACAGAGCATGATGACATCTGCTTGCTCGACTGCTTTTTTATTATCTGTAGTCCAATGAACACCCCATTGGCCTGCCAATGATTCTAAATAATCTTTCCGTAATCCAGTAATTATAATATGATCAGGAGGAACAAGTTTCGCCCGGCAGATTCCTCCAAGCAGACAACTGCCCATATTACCAGCGCCTAGAATCATAACTTGTTTATCTGTAATCATAAGTGTGTCCTTTTCTACCGGAGCGTCTATCCTGCATACATAGCCGATACAACCCGGTCCAGGTGGTTATAATCTTTTACCACATTAATATTCGAGAATAATTGGCTGGCGGTGAAAAGCCCGGTGACCGCATCGGCCTGATCTGCGCCGATCTCGAAAGCCAACATTCCACCAGAGTTCAGAAAAATAGGCGCGTTCTTCACCAGTTCAGCATAACATTCCAACCCATCTTCTCCTCCGTCCAACGCCACCCGAGGTTCATACCCACGTATCTCATCAGGTAGCTGCGCCATATCGGATCGAGTGATATATGGCGGATTCGCCAGGATCAAATCACACGATTTTTCTAATTTAGATTCTAATGGGACCATGAACGGACCTTCTAAAAATGTAATCTGACCCTTTAATTTTAATCGCTCTGCATTTTGTTCGGCAACATTAAGCGCCGCCGAAGATACATCCGACGCGTAGTAAAGAAGACCGGGGAGTTCAGATGCGAGTGTTAAGGCGATAATACCCGATCCAGTTCCAATGTCCACCACAGTGATTGGTCCAACAGACTGTGTGGGGTTTACATTGAACAGATCAAGTTGAGGCGCAGGGCCACGAGGCGCTTTCTGTAACCTTCGCTCTAAAAACGGCTTAACGTAGTCAATTAATATTTCTGTTTCAGGCCGGGGGATAAGTACGGCCGGAGACACAATAAAAGAGCGACCATAGAATTCTGTAAAACCGATGAGGTATTGTACAGGCTCACCTTGTATTCTTCGCTTAACCAGATCTGAAAATGTATGTTTTTCTGAGGAAGTTAGAGGTTGGTCAAAATTAAGGTATAGATTTAACCTGTCCAGCCTGACTACATGTGCAAGAATGAGTTCTGAATCCAACCTTGCATTATAAAAAGGACCCGGTTTAAATCTGTCGCTTGCCCATTGTATGGACTGAATAATGGTTACAGAGGGAGGGATTTCGGGGACATTCATAGTAAAAAACTAGGCCATAATCAATTTTCAAGCCGATAGAGAGAGCAGGATAAAATAAACCCGAATAGTCGAGGTAATACCTATGCGGTCGAAGCCGTCGTGAGATTTTCCATCTTTTCGGACTGATCAGCCCTTGCTAACGCTTCGATGATTTCGGTTATATCCCCTTCCATTATTTGATCCACTTTATATAGCGTCAAGCCAATTCGATGATCCGTAACGCGTCCTTGAGGAAAGTTATAGGTTCTAATTTTTTCACTTCGATCACCCGATCTGACCTGAGAGCGACGAACACTGGCCATTTCCGCTTCCTTTTCCCGGTGTGCAACATCCAGTAATCTGGCCCGGAGCACCTTCATGGCCTTTGCTTTATTTTTATGTTGAGACTTCTCATCCTGACAGGTTACGACCAATCCAGTCGGTTTATGTGTGATACGAACAGCGGAATCGGTCGTATTTACACTCTGTCCTCCGGGACCGGATGACCGATATACATTAATCTCGAGGTCTTTCTTCTCATCGATTTCCACATCAACCTCATCGGCTTCCGGAAGGATAATCACAGAGGCCGCAGAAGTATGAACTCGCCCCTGCGTTTCCGTCACAGGTACGCGCTGGACCCGATGGACCCCGCTTTCGTGTTTCAACTTACCGTAAACGCCCTTTCCCTCTATCTGAAAGATCACCTCTTTAACACCACCACGCTCAGCTTCATTGGAATTCATGACTTCCATGCGCCATCTCTGGTTTTCGGCATATCGACAGTACATGCGATATAATTCACCTGCAAAGATCGCGGCCTCATCTCCCCCTGTGCCCGCTCTGATCTCACAAATGATATTTCTGACATCTTCAGGGTCTTTGGGAATAAGGAGGGTATATAATTCTTTCTCAAGCCTGTTCCGATTTTCTTCAAGTTCATCCAGTTCGTCCTGTGCCAGCTCTCTAAGCTCGGCATCCGTTTCAGCTTCAACTAATACTTCCCTGGCCGACTTAAAATCATCCAGCACCTTTTTATAGACTTGATATTGGGTGATCACAGGCGTTAATTCATGATATTCTTTACCATAATTACGAAGCTTTTCCTGATCCGATGTGATGGCCGGGTCAGACAAAAGTCGATTAAGTTCTTTATATCGATGAGCAATATGCTCGAGTTGATCCAGAAGCATAATATATATAAACGGCCCTGTATGTTACATCAGTATACGATACAGGGCTTGGATAAAATAGTAGGGGCTGCTTAGTAAACGATAAAATTAAGAGGCGGGTTCTTCCAGACCGTATTTCTTGTTGTAACGTTCAACCCGTCCTGCCGTATCAAGCATCTTTTGCTTACCTGTATAAAACGGGTGGCACGCGGAGCATATTTCAACATGAATAGATTCTACTGTTGTTCCGGTCTCAAATGTATTCCCACAGGCGCATGATACGGACACTGTTTTATATTCGGGATGTATACCACTCTTCATAACACATTACTCCTTATTATTTATACAGCCTGAAGTTCACAATCAACTTACTGATATCAGGTAGTTCAAAATAGGCTATATCCCCCATGCTGTCAAGTATCTTTTCTATTTTGGGTTCCGAAGGATAGACAAAATAGTTGCATCGTATCACATATAGAATTATATTATTTTGTCTGTCTATCATATTTAAATTCGACAGGAATGCCTTTCCGATTTGTTAACGACATTCTGGTCAGGGCATTATCTTTATTCGTCAGCAGGTAAGGAGCAGAAATAAGATGGCTTTAATGCAAACTTTGCGGACTAAAACCCATTTCGTCATGATTATTATCATATTCTCATTTATCGGTTTGATCGGACTGGAATGGGGTGCTGATGTGGCCGGGCGTGGTCCTGCTAATCAGAATACGGTGGGGGTAATCAACGGTGAAAAGATTCCCTATGAGGAAATTCGATTTGAATATGAACAACTCAGGGAATTGGAACGACAACAGAGCGGTGGGGACATCGATCAATTCAGAAATCGACAGATTATAAATGAAATTTGGAATCGCCGGGTAGAATTCACATTGCTTCAACAGGAAATAGGTAAATATGATATCGTCATCTCAGATGCAGAGCTTTTTGAGGCGATCAAGGAGAATCCGCCTGAATTTATAAAGCAACAGGCGATATTTCAAACAGATGGTCAGTTTGATCAAACCAAATACTTGCAATCTCTTAACAATCCTAATGTGTCCGGCTGGGAATATCTGGAAGTGCAATATCGTATGCTCCTGCCCAGACAAAAAGTAATTAACCGGATCACTTCTCTCGCTCACGTAACGGATCTTGAGGTTAAAACGGCCTATATCGCCCAGAATGAAAAAGTTGAAATTAAATATTACTTCTTTGATCCAAATCAAAACGCTGCGGACCCGACAACTGTTACAGATGAAGCCATGAAATCCTACTTCGATACCCATCAGGACGAGTTCAAACAGGATTCGCGCATGGAATTATCTTATGTCATCATTTCCAAACAACCAAGTGTCTTGGATTCACAGCGGGTCGAACGGCAGATTAATGATTTATATGATCAGATTATCGGCGGCGCGGATTTTGAAATCCTGGCCAAGGATTTCTCTGAAGATCCAAGTAATGCCTCACAGGGTGGCGACCTGGGCTTCTTTGGTCATGGAGATATGGTCGACGCCTTTGAAACGGTAGCCTATCAAACGCCGGTCGGTGAGGTGGCCAGTCCGGTCAGGACTCAGTTCGGATGGCATATTATTAAAGTGGAAGAGAAGAGGAAAGAGAACGGAGAAGACCAGGTACGGGCGAGACATATCTTATTAAAAACGGTGATCGGTCAACAAACACTTAAAGATCTCCAAAGCAGTATGGACCGGATCCTTACTCAATCGCGTGAAAATGGATTTCAACAGGCAATACAGAGCGCGCCGGAATCACTTACGGTACAATCAACCGGCTTATTTACCGAACGACCGGATGGCTTTATCCCAAGGATAGGTTATTTAATAGGTGCAGCCGCATTCTCCTCGGATGGGGATCCCGGTGATTTCAGCGAAATTCTCGAAAACGACACCGGGTTTTATATTATCCAGCTTACGGATCGCAAACCGGAAGGTGTGCAGACCCTGGAAGAGGTGGAAAATCGTATCCGCGCTGTTTTAAATCGAGATCAGAAGATGGATTTGGCTAAAGAAGCAGGTGAACAATTTAAAACGAAACTCACAGGTAAAAACTTGGATTCACTATCTGGAGATGAGGCTGATGAAGTTAAAACTCCGGAGGCTTTTGCACATCAGGCATTTATTCCCGGCGTCGGCCAGGACCTGTCATTAATCGGCGCTGCCTTTCAGTTGAAAACCCCCGGAGAAATGAGCGATCTTGTAAAAGGGGACCGCGGCTACTATCTTGTCCAACTGGTTGAGCATCAACCGATTGATAATGAGGCCTTTAATTCCTCCAAAGATAATTTGCAGAAAGAATTACTCATACAAAAACAAAATCAGCTCTATTCAGAATGGCTGGCGGACTTAGAAGAAAACGCTGAGATAGAAAACAACTTAAGCAGGTTTTTCTCGTTTTAACCGCCTAGATAATTTACCTATAAAAAAGGACGCCTACCTACTGTCAGGCGTCCTTTTTATGTGTAAATGAATTGTGGGGACCGGGGTTTATCCCTCTATCTCAACCATAGAACGAATATCTGAGATCATACGTTGTGCCAGCCGGTTGGTATCCACCTTCTTTTGTATGATATTATCTCGTGTAAGATTTTGAGCTTTGAGTTGGATGTGATAGCGAAGACATTGTGATGTACCGGATGGACGCACCGTCAGGTAGCTCCATCGGTCTTCATCGAAATAAAAACGGATGCCTTCATCGGGGAAGTCCGCCCATCGATGTGCTTCTGCGTATTTCCCCACGGAAAAAATCTCCGACTCAAGCACGGGTGTGCCTGCCAGGGTCAATGATTGGCCTGACTGCACCTGTTTACTTAATTTTACACACCGTCTGAGTATATCAATTTTTGTCGTTAATCCTTCAAGCCCTTTAAACTCACCCCATTGAGGCGTCGACTCGTAATACGTTACAAAATATCCTATATCGGGATCCAGATAAATATGTTCATCCAATAAATGGAATAGGGTAAGCCCCTGTGATTTAGCATAGGCTGCCACCTCAGCAAGCAGGATGGAAGCGAATATACCATCCTTATCCCGAACATGTCCTCCTTCTCCCAGGGCGGTAGGTGAAGGCGGCGGTCCACCGAGAATACTGAAGCCGTTACTCTGCTCCAGACAACCGATATTAAATCTTCGAGGGCGTCCACGCATACCGATCATCTGGTAAATCATATCACGATGTATAGAATCATCTAAGTCGTTCCCAGCCCAAATTTTCTGAACGGCATTGGCAATCATCCCGAAACCGACCCAGGTCTTAATAACACCTACGTCATATTTCATGGCCAACCGAACCAGGGCATCTGTTGTTATATGGGATAGTACGATAAAAGAACGATCAGCATCCGGTAGTACCCCACCATTAGTTTCCGCCTGGCGATTTAACCGGTACCAAAGTAATAATGTCCATGCGTCATCCGCATCAAGCAGTCGATAGGTTTTATTTTTGAATATGGCCTGCTGCTCCTTGGGCACTTTGATAACCAGGGCGGTTCTGTCTGCATCCGGATCTGTACCGATCAGGATATCCTGCTTTGAAAAGGAATGCTCCCCATATTCCGCCTTGTATGCATTTACAGCGATTTCAGCCGCCGCCTTGTCACCTGGATCAGGTTGCTGCTCCGGGTTGTCCTGGAATGCCGGAAAAAGACCATTTAAATCATTCAGTCCATGCTCCCTAATGATCCGAACATGCCTAAAACCAAAGTCGGCGAGCAGCCGGGGCACGGCCTTTCGGCCTGCGCCATGGAATGCACAATAGCCTACCTGGACCTTATCAGCCCATTTTTTTAACATATCAGGATCAATGATAAACTTTTTTATATGGTTCAGGTGAGGTTGATGAATATCGATGAGGGGCCGATCATAATATTCTGTGTTATCCAGACGCTCTTTCCCACCCAGAAATACTAATTTATTATGTGGCTTACGGGGATTCTGGGGGAAATCAGGATCGGCACCCGCCTCTGAAAGATCCATCATTTTAATATCTGCCGTGGTCATTTTCCGTATGTAGTCATTATATATAACCGATCGAACCGCAGGTTCGAATTGTGATCCTGTGCCGGCTGATAATTTATATCCATTATACCTGCGATCATTATGGCTGGCGGAAATGAGTATGCCCATATCTGCGTGAAGATAAGGAATCGCAAAGGTCATTTCAGGATAGGGACAGGCCTCATCAAAAAGATAGACCTTCAAGCCATTCGCTAAAAACAATCGGGTGATCAGTTGTGCGAAGGCCCGCCCCTGCACCCGGCTATCATATCCAATGACTATCGATAGCAATCCATGGTTGGCTGCATAGCGGGCAACCCCGGCTGATTTCAACAAAAGAACCACGTTGTTGAGTGTATTAGGACCTTTGAGGATGACCGCGTCGAGACCTTCCTCATTCAACCGCTGAAGCTCATCATCTGTCATCGCCGCTTTACCACGTATGCCGGCGGTTCCGAATGTGATCTCATCGACAAAAACTTCGGTCAGTATCGGCCATTTCTGATCTTCAATAGCCTGGCGAATGCCTTGTTTTAAATGGGGAGACAGGACGTCTATATGCAGATCTTCCAACCAGGAGCGGAGATTTCGGATCACATTCTGGCGGGCTTTCTCAAACAAACCGGTATCGATGGCCCCGCGCTGCAACTGCTCGTCCAGGTAAGCGGTAATAGCCTCTTCCGCCTCCTGGATAAGGGTCTCATCGTTTCTCATGGGAGACTAACCGGCGGCGATGTGAACCTGAGTGCGTTTTCTTCCATACCGACGGAATCGAACAATGCCGTCTTTTAACGCAAATAGCGTATGATCCTTTCCTCGTCCGACATTATCACCTGGTAATATTTTGGTACCCCGCTGCCGAACCAGAATGCTTCCAGCCGACACCTGCATACCGTCCCCAGTCTTAACCCCCAGAAACTGAGGATTACTGTCACGACCGTTACGTGAACTGCCTACACCTTTTTTATGTGCCATGATAGCACGCTCCTTCCCTAACGATCGAAGGTTAGTTAGCGGTCGATGGATCGTAGTTGATCCCAGTTATCTCGAGCGCTGTAAATGGTTGACGATGTCCGTTTTTTCGGCGATAATTTTTCCGGCGTTTCATTTTGAACACGATGATTTTCGGATGGCGTCCTTGTTCGGCGACCCGGGCTGTTACGGTCGCTCCTGAGACGATGGGTGTTCCAATCACCGTGTCCCCGCCGCCAAGAAGTAATACCTGATCGATGGTAATCTCATCTCCTACTTCAGCGTTTAATTTTTCTACCTGAATGGTATCACCCTCATTGACACGGAATTGTTGATTCCCCGATCGGATGACTGCGTACATCAATGACTCCTTTGACTGAACCTATAGTGAAATAAAAACTCTAAGATTTATATTCATCCGTGATATCAAGATTCTGTTTGACTGAAAACACCCGGAATTCCTCGACATGAAAAAACGGATCTTCCTCGATATCCAGTTGGATACGATATTCATCTTTCAGCGCCGTGAGTTTTTCGTCCTCATTCTCATATAAACAAAGCGCTACGGATGGATGTACCTTCAGCTTAAGGTGTTTTTCACGCAGGCTCGACCTCGCACGTTTCATCCACCGACCAATCTGCGTTACCAGAGTCATGCGGGACATGATACGGCCGGTCCCATCACAAACAGGACAGGCTTCGGTAAAAGAAAATAATAAGCTGGGACGAATTCGCTGCCTGGTCATCTCTATCAAACCAAACTCACTTAATTCCTTTGACATTCGTGTTCGGGATCGATCCCGCTTCAACGCGTTATCCAGCTCCTGGCATACCCGTTTACGATGATTCCGCTCATCCATATCGATAAAATCAATAACAATAATACCACCCACATCCCTGAGCCGCATTTGACGGGCAATCTCGCCACACGCTTCCATATTGGTATGGAAGGCGGTTTCTTCGTGACCATGGCCCCCGGCGTATCGCCCGGAGTTTACATCTATTGTAACCAGAGCCTCAGTAGGATCTATTACGATATATCCACCATGTTTCAGCCACACCTTCCTGTGCAATGCTTTTTCAATCTCATTTTCTATACCGTAGGCATCAAAAATGGGTGTCGTTCCATCATACAGGTGAACTCTGGATCTTAACTTGGGCGCGACGGACTTCAGATAAGAAAGGGTTTCCTGATAAATATCTTTAGAATCAATGATTACACTGTCGATATCCGGCGTAAACAGATCCCGAATCATCCCGGAGGTAATCTCCATATCTTTATGTATAACTGCCGGCGCCGGCGTTTTTTTAGCTTGCTTATCGATTTTTTCCCATAGTTGCGTCAGCATCTTGAGATCATTTTTAAACTCGGTATCTGACTTACCCAGTGCAGCTGTTCGCACAATGACACCGATGTTATCGGATTTGATACTCCTGGCAAGATCTCTCAGACGTCTTTTTTCAGACCAGTCGTCAATTCTGCGGGATACGCCCACATAATTTTCATTGGGCACCAGAACAAGAAAACGCCCTGGCAACGACATCTGAGCGGTGACCCGTGATCCTTTAGTCCCAATAGGTTCTTTAGTAATCTGGACAAGGATCTCCTGGCCATCTTTCACCATATCCTGAATAAGCCGTTCTTTTTCCCGTCTACGACGTGAACCGGAATCCTGGTTATCATCATCGTCGTCGAAATCCACCCAATCAGACGATCCGGATACATCTGAGGCATGTAAAAAAGCGGCCTTTTCCATACCAATATCAATGAAGGCCGCCTGGATACTAGGCATGACTGCAAGGACTGTGCCTTTACAGATGTTTCCTACGATTCTTTCATTTTCGGGACGCTCGACCAACAGTTCAACGAGATGGTCATCTTCGAGAATTGCAATGCGCGTCTCGTGTGTAGCTGTCTCAACAATTATATCTTTCCGCAAGGATCAACTTTCCGTGTAAGACTAACAAATATAACAAAAAGGCGATTACACCAAATCGATGTAATATATATAGGTGACCGGCGTTTGTCAAGCATCACAGAGAAATACTTCCGCCTGTTTCAGGATCTGAGCGGGGTCCAGTTCCGTCATACAAATATTACCTATGTTACAAGTCACCCGGTTACATCCAAGGCAGGGAACCGATTCCTGACGGACTACCCGATGGGCGATCCCGAAAGGCCCCTGTAAATCAGGATTGGTAGGACCGAAAATGCCTATGATCGGGACATTTAATGCCGCCGCTATATGCATCGGTCCACTGTCATTACTGATCATCAGGTGGCAGCATGATATATACGCCCCCAATTCTTTCAGGGAGGCATCAGGAATTCGATGGGCTATCGCTTTCATAGACTGGGATACTGATTCTACGATTTTTTCTTCACCAGGTCCCCATAATAAGAGGACACGCACGCCATAAAGCTTAATGAGTTCATCAGCGAGCTTGCCGAAATACGCAGGCGGCCATCGTTTTATTTTCCATCCCCCTCCCGGGTTAAGTCCCACTACTTTTTCGTTGGTTATCCCAAGGGCACTGATCCAGCGTCTTGCATTTTGTGTTATATCTTGTGATATTTCTATCCGAGGTTGTCGGGATACGATTGGAATATCGAGCGCTTTAAGGGCATCCAAGTTGAAATCCACCTCATGCACTTCGCCTCCACGGGGCACGATCACTTGCGTATAACAATAGCGGCGCACCCGAAAACCAAAACCAACACGAACCGGCGCACCGGAAATGACAGATAATAAAGCACTGCGTGGATTGCCAAACAGATCAAATACCAGATCGAACTTTTTCGCCCGCAATGACCGGTAGAACCGAACCTGTTCTTTCAAGGAAACCGGGAAGGATACCTGTTGCCATTTGCGGCGTTCTAATATGATGAGCTCATCTAAAAAAGGATTCCCTTTAATTATATCCGCCGCCGCCTCTTCCGTTAAAAAGGCGATATGGCTTTCGGGATATTGTCTTCGGAGGTTCTCTATAACAGGCGTTGCCAATACAACATCACCAATAGCCCGTAGCTTGATTATTAATATTCGATCCGGTGTGATGTTCATTATTTAAATACCATTACTTAATAATAATCCGGCCGCCTTAAAAACATCGTCTACCGGAATCTGCCTGATACAGGGTAATGATTGAATGCAAACATCTTTTCCACAACAGTCTTTTATATCGGGCCTGAGGGGCAGGTGTCCTTCTTCCTGGCGGTAAGGGAACCAGATATCCGCACGACTGGGACCGAATAGCCCAATGGTCGGTGTCCCGACAGCCACGGCCATATGCATCGGACCGCAATCATTTGATATAAACAACGCACATTGATGCATAAGCGCGGCAAGACGCATTAAAGATGTTGTTTTGACGATCTCATGTCGGTGTCGTATCTCCCCCCGTACCGCCTCAATAATCTTTTCTTGACCAGGCCCTTGAATTATTAAAATATGCGCCCCGTATCCGGATACCAGACGATTGATCAGATCGCCAAATTGATCTGATCCCCACATTTTAGCAGGCCAGCTCGCTCCTGGATTTATACCTATAACCGGTTTATCATCAGAACCAAAACAATCTGCAAGATAGGTAGATGCCCAGGTCGCCTCTGCGCAGGAGATGCTTATATTCGTCCGGTCATCTTCACCCGAAATACCGAGGGTGCGGACGGCATCCAAATATGCATCCAACACACGAATGGAGGCGAGTCGTTTTATTTTAAGATTATATACCCATCCTCTTCCCCTCACATCGTACCCTAGCCGGTACCTTGCGCCGGACAACAAAGTCAACAGAGCGCTTCTCGGATTGCAGAACAGATCGATGATCAGGTCAAATCGGTACGCTCGAATTCGGCGAAAGAGATGAAAAAATTCACGCCACTGTTGTCCCATAGGAAGGGTCGAAATATGATCTCTATCCAGAACAATAATGCCATTCAAATCAGGATCATGCTCCAAAATAGATGCAGGCTCCGCCTCTGCAAGGTATATAATTTCTGCCTGGGGATAGGCACGTCGTATCGCCCTGATTACAGGCGTTGTAAGCACGACATCACCTATAAAGCGTAATCGGGTGATCAGAATGCGTTTCGGTCTTTCCTTGAGCATCACGAGATCCTGTGAAACCTATTTCTCGATAGGGGAATCATGTTCAACCCATTCGGAGGTCATCGAAAGAATCTGTCGATCCGACACACGAATATGGGGGTCCGCCCGTCGCCGTCGATAGATGGAACCGAGCCTGGAGAGCGCAAACGCAAAGGCCTGGAGATAAGGAACATTTAATGTAAACAGGGCACTGAAGCCTCGTAGTATGAGCCAGAACGTACTTTGAAGCAAAATCCACGGACTTCGTATGTTGCGCCAGATAAAGAGGATGCGATTGCGTTTACTGATCAGTGTGATGTATTTGGATGTAAAACCTTTATTGATGGTTTCGCTATGGTCATGACGCAGCTGGCTTTGAGGTTCGTAATGCACCACCCATCCTTGCTGATAGGCGCGATAAGATAAATCCAGATCCTCGGAATAGAAAGGCGCATACAAAGAATCGAACCCACCTAACTCTAAAAATTTATCCCTTTTAATAGCCGTGGCAGCTCCGTTGGCGTATAGAGTCAGCCCTCCATGCTCCCTCGCTTTCTTTGCTTCCGCCCATCTTAATCGGAGCAGGCCGCAATGCATAAATCCTCGGACAAGTCCACCACCGGGCGTATGACCATCACGCTGGAATATCTGAGCGTTTACGGCGAACACCTTATTATCCGAAAAATGACGAAGAAGCGGATCAATAAATGGGCCATCCACAATAATATTATTATTGAGATGATCAAAAAACTCATTAAATGCGAATAAAAATTTTGTTGTGTCGCTTTTTGTGTCGATTACAGAAAACCCTAAATGAGTACCATGATACAGATCATCACCATCAGCATAAAACTGCCAACTTGATACGCCGTCAGTAATGACTTTATAATCAGGTAACTGGAAGTTATCTGCTAAATAATTATTAACATGCTCCACCGGTAGACTATAAACACCATGATCTGTACCTAGATAAAGTTCATTATTTGAACTGAGGTGCAGGTTATAAACTTCATTTGCACCAGCAGAATCGAAGCTCTCCAAACTAATTTTAGTCGCGGTAACTGCTGGTAACTTCTTCCAATTGTTGGTTTCAATATTTAATGCAAAAATTCCAATATATGTCGAAATATACAAAATATTCTGATGTAATAATATTTTTTAAATGTTATTAACACTGGTGAGAACTTTTGACAAATCTAATACACGAGTGCTTTTTTGAGAGACTTTATTATATAAGATAATGGTTTTTGAACTGGCAATAAAAAAATCATTATTGTCACTTTCTATCATATCAACTAAGAAATAATCTTTATTTATCGGATCTGTTGCTAAAATTTCCTGATAGGTGTCTGTTTTTTTATTGTAGGTAAATAGTCCTTTGTCAACAATATTCAACCAGAGCAGCTGTTCTTTATCTTGAATAATGCTGTAAGTTTCATAATGATCAAAATCATTATCTGGCCCCACTAGACTTCGAAAAGTATAGCCATCATACATATTCACACCATTTTCAGTGCCGACCCAGATGAATCCTTCATCATCTTGAAAAATAGTTCGTTGATAAGTTCCTTCTAATGAATCAACGCATAGTGTACTGTCCGGACAATTTTCATTTTCTCCTGTTCCAAAAACACTACAACTACAACTAGTTCCCACCCAATTACCATTATCATCTAATGATGGTGTTACAGTTGATGGTAAATCGCGAAGTGCTTGACGATACGTACTCCAATCTTGTTTAACATTTTGTGATGAATGTGGATAATCATCTAAACCATATTTATCAGTATCAATTAATTTTTTATTTCTTTCTTCTCTTAATTTTTGAAATGCATAATCTTTACTATAACCATTATTAAAATAATGTTTTCCATCTTTATCAACCCAATCATCATCTGTTATTTTTTTACATAATTTTTGATTATCTAATTCAAAATTATTTAAGTC